>JADHWD010000064.1 GCA_016783645.1 bacterium | reverse complement strand
AATTAGAATATCGGTGATTTGATAACTGGATTTCATCGAATAGAGTTAAGAGTTAATTGAATAAATTCAATGTTTTCATCCCTTTTATCCCTTTCATCCCTGTAAATTTTAATAAGGGGAAATATCACTGTAAGAGATGAACTCTTATACTTAATGCGTAAGATACTAACCAAAGATATTTGAAATTTGATATGTGATATTTGATATGTGATTTTAGGCTCTGGGCTTTAGGCTCAAGGCTCAAGACTCAAGACCCAAAGAAAATAGAATTATACATCTTCATGAATTACAAATATTTACAGATATGTAAGAGATGGACTCTTACAACGGATGTGTAAGTATCTATATATGGTGGTGTCGAGTCTCGGCGCTCGACACATAACTTAATTAATAATAATATGATGCTGTCGACAGCGCTCGATAGGGACTTTTTACACAAGAATCATCTATGATTTGAAAAAGAATAGAATCAAAGAAAAACAGGCATATTTTTTCCATCATCTTTGGCATTTATAGTTAAATTTCTTTATTCTGTAATGCTCCTCTATGAATCTGCTAAAGGTATGAATATTGCGTTATTACTCTTGAAAGAAGGGTAAAGGGTTAAAAAAGATAAACCAAAAACACCGTCATTCCCGCGCAGGCGGGAATCCATTTAACAGTTTAGTTTTTTTGAAGATGGCGGGGTCAGGAACGACCCCGCCTGCCTTAGTCTTGTAATCCGGGTCGTCCCTGACCCGGACATACATAATCCCAAAATTCAGAAAGTTAGAATCTTATATGTTCTTTTAAGTTATATAATATCAATCGGATGGCGGAGTATTTTAAATAGCACAAGTCGTTATTATACAATTATAGAGATTGCTTCAAGGTTTTCAGCCTTTCGCAATGACATTATGGGACTAATCTTAATTAACAATACATTTAACTCTTAACTCTTAACTCTTAACTCTTAACTCTTAACTCTTCTCTTCCCTGTATCCTCGCCCATTCATCTTTTAAAGATACCGTGCGGTTGAAAACGGGCTTTTCCGAGGACGAATCTTTGTCGGCGCAGAAATAACCTATCCGCTCAAATTGGCAGATGAAACCGACGGGTTTTCCTGCAAGATTCGGCTCCAAACGGCAGTTATTCAAAACCTTAAGCGATTCAGTATTGATATTGGCTTTCCAATCTTCCCCTTCCGGCGCTTCCGATGGATCTTCCTTGAGGAACAGGCGGTCGTACAGCCTCACCTCCGCGGGAACGGCATGTTCAGCGGATACCCAGTGCAAAGTCGCCTTGACTTTGCGCCCGTCAGGAGCGTCGCCGCCTTTAGTGGCGGGATCATAGGTGCAGCGCAATTCGATAATTTCACCGTTTTCATCCTTTACCGCTTCTTCGCATTTGATGAAATAAGCATATCTCAGTCTGACTTCCCGCCCCGGAGCTAAACGGTAGAATTTTTTAGGCGGCTCTTCCATGAAATCCTCCCGCTCGATATACAATTCCCGCGCGAAGGGGACTTTCCTGTTGCCCGCCGAAGGATCTTCGGGATTATTGACCGCCTCTAATTCTTCCCAATGTCCTTCAGGGTAGTTAGTAATCACAACTTTCAAAGGATTCAACACCGCCATGAATCTGGGCGCCCGCTTATTCAAATCTTCCCGCAGGCAGTGTTCCAATAATGCGATATCGACGACGCTGTCCCTTTTCGCCACCCCGATTTTATCGCAGAAGGTTCTGATCGATTCCGCGGTATATCCCCGCCTCCGCATACCCGATAAAGACGGCATCCGCGGATCATCCCAGCCTGACACATAACCGCCCTTCACCAGCTCCAACAGTTTCCGCTTGCTCAATATGGTGTAATTCAAGTTCAGCCGGGCGAATTCGATTTGCTGAGGATGATGTATCTCTAATTCCTCTAAAAACCAGTTATATAACGGGCGGTGGTCTTCAAATTCCAGCGAGCACAATGAATGAGTGATGCCTTCGATGGAATCCGACTGCCCGTGCGTGAAATCATAAGTGGGATATATACACCATTTATCGCCGGTGCGGTGATGGCTCGCTTTCAATATTCGGTACATCACCGGGTCGCGCATATTTAGATTGCCGTGCGCCATATCGATTTTCGCCCTTAAAGTCCGCGCGCCGTTGGGAAATTCGCCCTGACGCATCCGCTCCAACAGTTCGAGGTTTTCCTCTGCCGAACGGTTTCGGTAGGGGCTGTCTATCCCCGGTTCGGTCAAAGTGCCCCGCGTTTCCCGTATCTCATCGGCGCTCAAATCACACACATAAGCCTTCCCCTTCATAATCAGTTTGACCGCATATTCATACAAAGTATCAAAATAGTCGGAAGCGAAATACAGACGGTCTCCCCAGTCGAATCCCAGCCATTTTATATCCTTGATTATCGAATCGATATATTCCTGCTCCTCTTTCACCGGATTAGTGTCGTCGAAACGGAGATTGCATAAACCGCCGAATTCCTCCGCTATACCAAAATTGAGGCAGATCGCCTTAGCGTGTCCGATATGCAGGTAGCCGTTGGGTTCAGGGGGGAAGCGGGTGTGAATCCGCCCTTCGTTCTTGTTGATCTTTAAATCTTCTCTGATGATGTTTTTGATGAAATTAACCGGTTTAATGTTGTTTTCCATAGGTTTTTTCTTGATGTATTGTTATTTGTTGTTTTTATATCAAAAAAATAAATATACGAAATTTATTGTAGGGGCGCGGTTTCCGCGCCCAAAGATATCCGTTTGAATCCGGGCGGGGAGACCCCGCCCCTACAAATCATGTAACATTAAAAAGTTCTTTTGTATAAAATGGGTATAGGATATGGGTAAAGAAATAATTAAACACAAATGAACACGAATTTTCACGAATAAAGATTCACGGTGATTAAGGTATTTAAGGTAATGATTCACAAGCTATTAATGCTATTAAAGCTATGAAATCCGAAGCGCGAAATCCGAAACACCAATGATCAATGACCAATGACAAATGACTGTTTTCTATCTGCTTAATCCGCTTAATCTGCTGTGAATCTTTTCGTTCAATTCGTTGTGAATCATTCTTATTACCATCATCACCAGTGAATCTGCGTCATCTGTCTTTATCTGTTCCTATCTGCGGTTCTAATTCCGCCAGTTCTCTCTTTACTTTTTCGATTTCAATTTTCGCGCCAAGGTCTTCATATAATTTCAGGGATTTTATAAAATATTCTTTGGCTTTAGGGAAATCGCCTTTAGATATATGAACAAGTGCAATATTTGAATAATTAATAGCTGTTCCTTCTTTTCTGCCTACGGCAAGATTAATCTCCAGAGCTTTATCATAAATTTCCAAAGCCTCATCCCAATCGCCTTTAGTCATGTAAACATTCCCCATGTTGCCGAATTCACACGCAATTCCCTTTTTATTGCCAAGAGCAATATCAATTTCTAAAGCTTTTTCATACATTTTCAGAGCCTCATCCAAATCGTCTTTAATCCGGTAAACAGTTCCCATGTTTCCATAAACTTCAGCCTCACCTTCTTTTCTGCCTAATGCAAGATTAATCTGTAAAGCTTTATCATAAAATTCCATAGCCTTGTCCAAATCATCTTTATACTTATAGACAACCCCCATATTGTTATATAGAGCTGCTTCGACTTCTTTATTACCCATTTCAATAACAATTTGCAAAGCTTTATTATACATTTCCATAGCCTTGTCTAAATCACCTTTAGATTTGTGGACAATCCCCATATTGCAGTATATATTTGCTTCACCTTCTTTATTGCCTAAGGCAAGATTAATCTGCAAAGCTTTGTCGTTCATATCCAAAGCCATGTTCCAATCGCCTTTAATACTGTAAACAATCCCCATATTGCCGAAAGCGTAAGATAGGAATTCCTGACCTTCTCTTGCGGTTTTTGAATTTTGAGAATAAGCTATCTTATCCGCTGTTTTTTGCAGTTCTTCCCACAAAGCGAAGGCCGAGTCCAATTCGGAAATCTTATCATATGCTAAAGCGGTCAAATTCAGCAGAGCGCACCTTTCGCTGGTCTTAATATCAAGTGATAAGCCTTGTTTATAGTATTCGATGGCTTTAAGGGTGGCGTCTTTCTGCTGTTTGGCGGCTTCGGCGGTACCTAATTGCAGTTTTTCTAGTAAAAGTGGGTCTTTGGTTTCAAGTAGGTCACCCAAATAAATATCTTTACCATAGACTCTTTGAAAGTCTTCTCGAAAACTTTTTATCTCTTGAAGAATTTCTTCATTGTTGTTTTTTTGAAAAATGTTGATTAAATCTCTGTTGAAAATGAAAATAGTTCCTATGACCGCAAGAATTATATAATACTTCCGGTTTGTAATTTTTGGCTTTAAGATAGCCAACAGGGTACTTAACAGCATCGCCAAAGTACCTAATATTTGGATAATTTTCCACACCATTTCCGTTCTCCTTATGATTAATTCACTGGCTATTATGGCTATTATGGCTATTATGGCAATAAAATCCGAAGCGCGAAATCCGAAATCCGAAACACCAATGATCAATGACCGATGACAAATGACTATTTTCTATCTGCTTAATCCGCTTAATCTGCTGTGAATCTTTTCGTTCAATTCGTTGTGAATGTTTATTCCCCGGTTTCGGAGAAGCCGGGCTTCTTGTAGGGGCGAAGCATTTTTCAACATCGCCGCATATACATTATCTTCCCAAAATGCTTCGCCCTAATATTTCCACAGAATCGATACCGCCTTATTAAGGGCGAAGCATTCTTGCTGAGGTATAAGTTATTCTATCATTATGGCAGAATGCTTCGCCCCTACACGGCAGGTTGCGGGCTTCGCCCTTGAAACCTGCCGGGAACAGAATAATTATAATCCCCCTTAGTCCCCCTTTAAAAAAGGGGGAAACCTAACTCCCCCTTTAAAAAAGGGGGAAACCTAACTCCCCCTTTGCTAAAGGGGGGAAGGGGGGATTACTAAATAGTTATAATTAATACCGCTCATTATAATTTATTTTCCCACTATCCACCGTCCGCTATTCTCCCATCACCGAAAACCTGCGGTATATCTCGGCGTATTCCGCTAACTTCTTCTGCGCCCGGCCGAATACGGAATCGGAGGGATAATTGCCTTTATCATCCATCCCGCCGGCGGGAAATCCGGTCAGAATCTCCAATCCCTCTTCGATCCGCTTGACAGAATAGATATGGAATTTCCCCTCCTTCACTGCTTTTACAACTTCCTGCATGAGCATTAAATCCTTCTCATTAGTGTGAGGAATCATCACACCCTGTTCTCCGGTTAATCCCTTCGCCTTACAAACTTTGAAAAACCCTTCGATTTTCTGATTTACGCCTCCCACCGGCTGGATTTCACCCTTCTGGTTCACCGAACCGGTAACCGCTATATCCTGCCGCAACGGGACTTCCGCTAAAGCTGATAATATAGCGTATATCTCGGTACTGGAAGCGCTGTCACCGTCCACTCCGCTGTAGGACTGCTCAAAACAGATGGAGGCGTTCACCGCTAACGGATGTTTCTGGGCGAATAATCCCTGCAGATAGCCGCTGATTATCAGGATACCCTTGTTATACGTACTGCCGGACAATTGCGCTTCACGCTCAATATTGATCACGCCTTCCTTGCCGACGGCGGTTCTGACGGTAATCCGCGCGGGTTTTCCGAAGGAATATTCGCCGGTGTCATATACGCTTAGACCGTTAATCTGCCCTACAGCCGTCCCTTTGATATCGATGAACAACGTCCCTTCGTCTATCATCTCCTGAATTTTATCTTCAATCATAGCATGGCGTTCAATCCATTCCTCCACCGCTTTTTCGATATGTTCCGCTTGAACAGTATTCGCATCATCTTTTCCCGCCCAATAATCAGCTTCTTTCAATATATCAGATACCGCGGTGAATCTGGTCGATAATTTATCCTGCCGGCCGGATAAACGGAGGCTGTATTCCAGCAGAGCCGCCACTGCGGTCTTATCGAAGGATTTGAGTCCGAACACATCGCAAGCCATGCGGGCGAAACTGGCGTAATCCGCAATATTTTTATCATTGACCTCCATCACCGTATCGAAATCCGCTTTCACTTTGAATATCTTGGAAAAATCGGGATCGCGTTGGTACAGATAATAATACGATTGATGGTCGCCGATGACGATGACCTTAACATCGGTCTCAATCGGTTCCGGTTTCAAAGCTGTCACCGCGGCGAAGGGGAAAGGTTCGATATTTTGAATCTCTAACTCTCCATGCCTGAGAACCCGTTTAAGCTGTTCCCAAATCCCTTTTTCACTGAAGATATCCAGCAGATTGAGTATAAGGAAACCGCCGCGCGCTTTCAATATCGAACCAGCCCGGATTTTTGTAAAATCGGTGGACAACATTCCCCGCGCCTCAATGGTCTTATCAATCGATCCGAATAAGTTCTTATAACTGGGATTTGTTTCGACTATTATCGGCCGGCCTTTAGTGCGGGAATTATCCACAATTAGGTTCACCATCAAATTATCTAAAGGATCCTGCGATAATATTTCACCTCCCTCTTCGGATTTCTGAGCCCCTTTGAAGAAATCCAGGTTTTCCAATACAAACTCGTTCACATCTTCCAGATAATCTTTGACCGCTTCATAATCGAACCTCTCCTTGATGGTTTTCAATAAAGCTGTTAATACGGGAGTGATAAAATCCGCTTCCATCTTCGATATAGCTTCCTCCATTTCGCGGAATATGTTCTGCGATTCCTTCAACGCCTTCAGCATCTTTTCCCGCAGGACTTCATATGTCTGCATCATTTTCCGCAGTTTATCTTCGGGGAATTCGCCGCCGGCGGTCATGACTTTCAACTGCTCAATAGGGACGGGTTTGCCGTCGACGATAGGAACGATTTCCGGACGGACCATCTGCCCTAATTGCATCTGCAGAACCGCGAAACCCTCTTGCGACGCTTCCGCTTCTAAAGCTTTCAATATCGTCTGCCCGCGCTTAGTGAATCCTTCAAGCAGTTTTTTCCGGTTGTTTAAAAATGCGTCGCTTTCAAATAGTTTGGGAAAATCCCGGCGGATCATCTCTATCAGCTTCTTCATATGATTACGGAAAGAACCCCCCCGCCCGGCTGGCAGAAGCATCGCCTTCGGACTTTCAGGATTCTGAAAATTGTTCACATAGCAGATATCATCCGGGGTCTCTTCTCCCAAATCCAGTTTTTCCAGAAGATTTTTAATGGTGGAACGGCGGCCAGTGCCGATCATGCCGGCGATGAATATATTATAGCCGCGGTGTCTAATCTCCAATCCCATCTCTAACGCTTTTAGAGCGCGTTTTTGTCCGATAATCTCCTGAATCGGCTGGATTTCGTCTGTGACTTCAAATCCGAGTGTATCCGGATCGAATTTTCGGCGCAATTTGTCCGGCGCCAGTGACTTCAACGGTTTCTTTGATTTCAATATTATCTCCGGTTTGAAAAGATTCCCCTTAAATATCATGTGCTGTCGACCCTCTGCGGTCGACAGTTTTTTCTTTTAAACACAGATATGTGGTGTCGACTGCGGAGAGTCGACACCACATATATTTCAACACTATCTCCGGTTTGAAAAGATTCCCCTTAAATTAGCAGTATTCGCAAAAAAAAGCAAAAAAAAGCCTGCAGAATAAACTGCAGGCTTCATAAATCATACCGGAAAATCATTTCCAATAATACTTATTATGCCCCACCGGCCCGTTTTTTGGATATAGGCGGAACAGAAATCTCCATAACAGCAGGGTCATTCCGAAGGTAAAAGTAGAAATGCCAATAATCTTAAACTTCATCGCCTCGGATCGTTTCTCATCGAAGCTGGAGAGATAATATTTATCCGTCTCAATATAATGTTCACGGATTTTAAAATATTCCGGGATTGATTTGGATTCGCTGTTCAACGCGAATTCAATCAGCACTCCTTTAAAAATTAAGATTATTCCGGCGGCGATAAGCGCAGCGGAAATAATTCTCCGCCTCTTCTTCGGTGTGCCGAAGAGTTTGACGAACAGAGGTTCTTTATCTTCTTTAATAACAATTTGATCTTTGAAAGAGAAACCGCATACGCAACTCCCGTTTTCCAGCGGTTTCAGCCTTCCACATTCGGGACATCTCATTTTTAAAGAATATTCTGCGCTTAACAGAATCCTTCAAATTAGTAAAATTGAATTGAATCCGCTTTAAAATCAGGATATTACGGACCGGGCCAAGGCGGCGCTACCGGCGGCTCATCACTGTAAAGGTCGATGACGACTGTCTTCTTCTCCACTATCTTGGGAGGTTCGTAATCCTTTTGATCAATCTGAAGTTTTTCCTTAATATCTTTCATGAATCTATCTCCAAAAATCTATTCAATTTAATGATTTATTTACAATGAAACAAATATTTATTTCATCAAAATTACTTTTTGACTGATAATTTGATTGCCGTATCTGAGGCTCAATAAATAAATTCCCGAAGCTTGATCCGAAGCGTCCCAGATGATTTCATGCGCGCCCTGAGTGAATTGACCTGAGGCTAATTCCGCCGCTTCACGCCCCAGTATATCAAACACCTTCAAACTGATATCCGCCGCTGAAGGCAGATTCAAGGTGATCTGAGTCTGGGCATTGAAGGGATTAGGATGAGTCGACAGTAATTCATGGTTTTCAGGAACATTAGTCCCCCGTTCGTCAACTGAGGTTTCGAGATAGCCGACAGTCAAACGGAAATAGGCAACTTCAACCGAACCGGTTCCCACGGTGAAAATATACTCATCGGCTTCACGCATATCATCGATGATGACTTCGTTGGTGACATCTTCCATTTGGAAATGATAATCGGTGTCAATTTCATCGATATTAGGCCAGCTCAATACAAAATCCCTGCCGGGCAGTTCATAAGCGCCAACTGTGAATTCCCATATTTTGGGTTCGGTGAAATTTTCGTCACGGTAGTCATAAGTGAACAGATCCGCCGTCATTCCCCATTCATAGTGGGGGAAGAACAATTGAGCGTAACTTTCCATGTTCGGAACCTGCTCGGTAGCGTCCAAATAGTCGTACTCATCGCTGGCGGTTGACGCAATACCGGCGATATTGTGCTCATCGCGGTAATCGCCGGCGGCGGTGACAACTGGCAGCTGCAAAGACCAGCCGCCCGAATTAATACTCTCAAATCCTATTTGACCGGATTGTAATCTGCGGGGTTTGAATACAACATCCAGACCTTCCGTCTCAATCAGTTGTTCAATTATAAATCCTTCCCAAACCGGCAGCGAGAAAGGTGGTGTGCTGCCTTGGAAATTCACCGGTACATATTGGAATAATACCTCATCCCATTGGTAAGCGTAACCGCTTATCCAGCCTGCGATCGCCGCATTTACTATACTTAGAGTATCAGATCCGCCAAAGGTGAACATAGTCTCCCGCCAGTCGTATTCGTATGGATAGGGATTCGCCATCATATTACAACCGGGATTGCCGTTCTGCGGCGGTTCGAGAGCCACACCGTATTTAAACTTCTGGATAACCGCGCCTTCCATCTGAGTCTCAACTACATCAAGCGAGCATGAGTGCACGATATCCTGCACCACCCAGAATCCGAGTCCAGGTGAGAAAGGAGGCGGGTCCTGGTCGCCGCCCACCTCCGGATTGTCCGGTTCCTGGTAGCGGACATACTTGCCGTTGGCGATATCCCAGCGGCTGACCCGCCAGTTGACCAATCCGGGAGTGGAATAATTGAAGTCGTCGGCGAACAAGGTAGTGGGATCGCCGTCAGGCACACCAACGGGGATACCGCGCATCACATAATTATCGAAAGGCTGAGGCTTATAAACCCTGCTTATCGTAGCGTCGGATGTTCCACCGTAGTAACCGATATTGATCCGGTCTCCGTTGGGTTCCGGTTCGAGGCTGTAACCCGAAGCGGGATCGCCAGCATCAACCGCCCTTGAACCCCGGACAACATGATAATCGCTAAGTCCGACAAAGAGCGGATCTTCGGTGAAGCTCCCGTTTTCGGTTACGGCAACATTGGATTCAACGCAGCTATAATTCCACTCTATCGTACCGCTGACGACCGACCAAGTAACCTGATATCCCTTACCGTCATAATTACCCCAGACGATGCAGTTAGTCAAGACTGCATTGGCGTAATAGACTTGCATTCCGGAACTATCGCGGAAACCACAGCTATTGCCAGCGATAGTGCAGTTGGTCAAGTTAGCGATGGAACTAGTATGAACACGAATACCGCCGCCGCGCTGGGTGGCGTAATTGTCCACAAATAAACAATGGTCGATGGTCACAATCGAATTCTCGCGGCAATAAAGTCCACCGCCGAATCCGGCGTTATTATTGGCGAATTCACAATAAGATAAAGAGATGTTGGAAGATGCGCAGAACAGACCGCCGCCCCATTCGATAGTGGAATTCTCGCTGAATACACAGTGATTGAATGTGGGATTGCTGGAATATACTGCGACTCCGCCGCCGCGGCCGGTGTCCGGCTCAGCATAAGAAATGCGGCAGTATTCCATCATGCTTTCGTCATCAGAATCACCATAGAAATATAGGCCGTCCCAATCAGCCGCTGTGGAATGTTTCACAAATAGAATACTGTCACCCTCTGCGCCGGAAGAGGTCAAAAGTCCATGAATTAAGAAGGCGGTGTCTTCATCGAATTCAAAGTTTGTCCCGGGAGAGATTGTCAGATTCCCTCCGTTAGGCAATGTGATATCGCCTATAACATGATAATTACCGGGTCCCAAACTCCCTGTCACATTTCCTGATAAGTTAGTTTGAGCGGAGACGCTCCCGATAATGAGCAAAGAAAAAATACATAATAAGGTTTTTTTCATGATGCACCCCATATTGAACATATTGAATATTCGTGTAAAATTGAAAATTTTTGTAATACTTTAGCTTTATTAAAATCACCACTATATTCGTCATTCCGGCTTGTCCGGAATCGGATGGTATTACTACTGATATGCCGACTCTGGTCGCGCTTCACTTGCCAGAATGACGATGATTGTGATTATTTCATGATATTATAGTGTTTATAATTTTTTTAATATGTTATTTTTTGAATATTTTCAAAATAAAAGCTATAATATCAAATCCTGTTTGCGTAAAACTATGCACATGGTGTACATAATTAATCATCACCTGTCCAAATCAAACCCTGGAGGCTTTTATTGAACGAGGATAATAATAAGACACCTGAGCAACTGGAACAAGAATGGCTGCAAAATACATACCAAGAAGGATTACCGCAATTAACGGTTCGGGCGGTGATCACCGGCATGCTGTTAGGAGGCATAATGGCGCTGTCCAATATCTATATCGGCTTGAAGACCGGCTGGGGGATGGGCGTCGATGTTACCGCTATTATACTGGCTTTCGCCATATTCCGAGGCCTGCAGAGCCTGGGAATAGTGCATAGGCCCTTCAATATGATGGAGAGCGTGATTATGATGTCGGTGGCGGTCATCGCCAGCTTGATATCATCTGCAGGATTGGTTTCCGCTATACCGGCGTTGACCATGGTATCCGGCAGAGTGCTGCCCTGGTGGCAGTTGATGCTATGGATTTCCAGTATCTTATTGTTAGGGGTATTCATGGCCGTTCCTCTTAAACGGCAGATGATTACCGTGGAAAGACTCAAGTTTCCTTATAATATATCTGTGGGAGAAACCCTCAAAGCTATTTACGCCACCGGAGGAGTGGCGGTCAAGAAGGCTAAAGCTTTAGGAATCACCGGTTTGATTGGTATCGCCATCACTATCTCCAGAGACGCTTTGGGTATAGTCCCTGCCTTATGGCGGGTTCCGGCGGTAATTGGGAAAGTCAGCTGGGCGAAATTGACAATTTGTTTTGAGCCCGGGATGATTATGATCGGCATCGGCGCAATTTTCGGCATCAAAGCCGGTATATCGATGCTACTCGGCGTCATCGTCAATTACGGCATTTTAGCGCCGATGCTGATAAACGATAAAATAATCACTCATCCCGCACCCGCAATAACCGCTGTCACACCCATCACATTCCCCATTACAGTTCCGGCGGGAGATGAATTATCCTTCATCATTGAGGAAGCGGATCAGTCTCCGGAGATGAGCGGCGGATATTCCTCCGACACCTTGACATATCGATGGATGAATGATAGAGTATATCAGGATTACTCCATTCTGATAACGGATTTGAACGGGCAGTATTTAAATGATGAAAAAACTCCCAACTCTCTCTTTGAAAAGATCGTGTTTTCGGAAATCCTCGATAAAAGTTCTTTGCAAAATGTATTGACCGCGCGGGCGGTGAAGCATATTCATTGGGAAGCTCGTCTGACAGTATCGCCCGAAGAACATTCGCTAAGCGCAGTATCGGGCTTAGGATTAAAAGCCGGCGCTTCCCGCTTCGAAGCGGTCGGCGGCTACCGTAATATCGTTTCCTGGTCGATGTGGCCCGGTGTGGGATTGTTAGTCGTATCAGGGCTCCTCGCTTTTGCGTTTCAATATAAAACGCTGGGAAGGACTTTCATGAGCGTAGCCGGAGGATTTAGAAAGAAGAAAGGGAAATCGAAAGATATATTGGGACATCTGGAAGTGCCGGGCACATGGTTCATCATCGGTTTCATCGTGACCGGTATCCCCTGCGTGATATTGCAGGATACAATTTTCGGCATTCCCATTTGGATGGGAATATTAGCGGTGATATTGAGCTTTTTCCTGGCGGCGGTGGCGGCGAGAACTGCGGCGGAAGTCGGTATCAATCCGATAGGGGCGATGGGTAAAGTCACGCAGTTGATATACGGCGTATTAGCTCCGGGTAATATGACCACCAATCTGATGGCGGCTAACATCACCGGCGGAGCGGCATGCTCCTGCAGTGATACCGTCGGAAATCTTAAGATAGGGCACATGGTGGGCGCACATCCCCGCAAACAGTTCATCGCTCAAATGACCGGAGTGCTGGCGGGCGCGTTATTCTGCGTACCTGCTTATTACATACTTGTACCGGATGTGAACATTTTAGGCGGTGAAAAATTTCCCGCGCCGTCGGCTATTATTTGGGCGGGAGTGGCGCAGTTACTGGCGCAGGGTTTGCGTATGCTCCCGCCAAGCGCAATATTAGCCCTGATTATCGCTTCAATTTTCGCCGCTTTAATAGTGGTGATCGACCGGGTGTTCCCCAAAGCGAGGAAATATACCCCGTCTTGCGCAGCTTTGGGAATCGCTTTAACTATACCCGGCTGGAACGGAATATCCATGTTCTTCGGCGCATTGTTAGCGGAAATATTCACGCATGTCAATAAGGAGGCTGATGATATATACCGCATACCGATGGCTTCCGGATTCATCGCAGGTGAAAGCCTCGCCGGAGTAGCGGTGGCGGGATTGATGACGATGGGATTTATCGGGTGATGAAAATAGATTCGATTTGCGAGCTGCGAGTTGCGAGTTGCGAGTTAATGTCTCAACAGTCTGTCCGAGAATGTCAGTTTTACTTTGAAAATAGGGTTTAGGGTTTAGGGTTCAATTCAATGTGGTGTCGACTCTCTGTAGTTCAATGTGGTGTCGACTCTCTGTAGTCGACACCATACATAATAAAAACCCGTTCCCGCTGGGTTTCAAGCCCGTTTTAGGGCGTAACCCGGCGGATTTAACCGCTCTTAACATTACTCTACCCGTCAGGTTACTCTGCGTTTGAAACCTGACGGGAACATGA
>JADHWD010000063.1 GCA_016783645.1 bacterium | reverse complement strand
CTCCTACAACAATTTTTTATCCCTTTTATCCCCTTAATCCCTGTTAATTATCTTGAGTCTTTAACCTTTTGCATTGTGTATCTCTGTGTTCTCTGTGGTGAATATCAAATTTCAAATATCTTTGGCTAGATTTTAGATTTGTGATTTGTGATTTGTGATTTTAGATTTGTGATTTGACAAGGATATACAGGATATTCAGGATGATTTATTTGCGGTTGTATATATTCACAATCGATTCAGTAATTAAGTAAATTCATATATATAATACACTTAATCACTTAATATACTGTGAATCTCTAATCCGTTTAATTAGTTTAATTCGTTGTGAATCTTCCCACTTTTACCTTTTTACTTTTTACTTTTTACTTAAAAACCCTTGACCCTTAAAAATGAAAATCATCACATTAACTACCGATTTCGGCTTGGACGATCCCTTCGCGGGGATAATGAAGGGAGTGATACTGTCAATCATTCAAGATAGAAAAGGAGAAATTCCGCAGTTGATCGATTTGACTCATCAAGTACCTTTCGGCGCGGTGGAAACCGCAGGATTCCACCTGAAGACCGCATATAAATATTTCCCTCCGGGGACAATACATTTGGCGGTGGTGGATCCCGGAGTGGGAGGTCAAAGGCAGGCGCTGGCAGTCGAAGCGGGAGGGCAGTATTTCATCGCGCCCGATAACGGATTATTGAGCCCAATATTTCATCTGTATCCCCGTTATGACGCTTATCTCTTGGAGAACCGGGATTATATGCTTGAAGATGTCTCCTCCACCTTCCATGGGCGTGATATTTTCGCTCCGGCGGCGGCTTATCTGGTATCCGGCGTCCCCATCGAATCCTTTGGTAGAAAAATCAAACATCCGGTCATATCGCCTGAATTCAAATTTGAAATCACCGGTGACAGCGCGGAATTTCATATCATCCATATCGACTATTTCGGCAATCTGTTCACCAATATTCCCGGAGAATATGCGTCTCTATTATTAAAACGGAGTTTTCTATTGACTATCGGAAAGGCGGAAATATCTCAATTATGTTACGCCTATGAGATGATACCTGAAGGTGAAGCGGGATTGATATCCGGTTCCAGCGGGCAGATTGAAATCGCTTTTAAAAACGCTTCCGCCGCTGAAAAATTGAAAATCGCCATAAGAGATAGAGGTCAAATAGAGTTTTTATAATACTTTATAACATCCTTTCTATCCAATGCGTCTATCATTTTTTGTTAAACCGGTCCTGAATCAGTGACTAAAAACAATTTCCATCATGATAAATGATAGGTTGTTAAAATCCGCCCTTATATTGTTATATATCACTGCGGGATATAACCTGCTGGAATCGATAATCGCTGTAATCTCCGGAATAACCGCCGGCAGCGTCGCTCTTATAGGTTTCGGCTTCGATTCCCTGATTGAATTATCGGCTGGTATTTTAGTGATCAAACAGATTAAGAAGGGTAGTTTTAATGAGGAATCCACTTCCAGATGGGTAGGGTGGACATTAATATTACTGGCTATCTACATCACCGGTTACGCGTTCTATCAATTTTTCGGTGGAAAACCGCCGGAAGAAAGCGCCGTCGGCTTGATTCTCGCCATATTTTCTCTTATATTCATGCCTGTATTAGGATTGAGGAAACGCCGTATCGCCGTTCTAATTGGCAGTAAAGCGTTGAAAGCCGAATCAACTGAAACTATAGTATGCGCCTGGCTGTCATTCACCCTCTTGTTAGGATTAGGATTGAATATCTGGAAAGGATGGTGGTGGGCTGACCCATCAGCCGCCCTGCTGATGGTCCCCTTTCTGATAAGGGAAGCGAAAGAAGCCTTGAAATAGCGTTCGGTTAAGCGGTTAAGTAGTTAAACAGTTAAGTAGTTAAGTAGTAAAGTAGTAAGATAGTTTTAACAAATTAAAATTAAAGAAATTAAAAGTCTATTGTATTACTTTCTTGAGTCTTGAGTCTTGAGCCCTGAGCCTTAAGTCTTTAAAAAAACACAGGAAGGACTATGAAACTCATCGGATTTTTATCACTGTTGTTCGGAGGGGCGTTGATAGCGCTGTTTGTCATCAAACATCTGGTGCTGTTCCTCCTCAGCGGATCGCCGCTGTTAGTCAAAGGCGGCATACTATTCATTGCGCTGGGATTGATCATCCTATTAGCTGCAGTATTATTGGAGCGGCGGAAACAAACTAATCTGGAGGATGTGGAGCGATGATATTAGTCACCACTTTTGAAGTGCCCGGGCATAAAATAACTAAGACATTTGGATTAGTGCGGGGCAACAGCGTCCGCGCCCGCCATATCGGGCATGATATAATGGCAGGTTTGAAAAATATCGTAGGCGGTGAAATCCCGGAATACACTAAAATGATGGCGCAGTCGCGGGAAGAATCGATCAACCGTATGGTGAAACAGGCTAAAGATTTAGGCGCCAACGCCATAGTCGGCGTCCGATTCACCACCTCCATGGCGATGCAGGGTGCGGCGGAACTTTTAGCCTACGGCACCGCCGTTATTATTTCCTAACCCGGACGAGCCGGAACCAAAAAAGGAAAAAATACTGAATACTGAAAAAAGCGACATCTAATTCATTATAATACAAATTGTTATTTCAAATTCTGCACAAAAATTGCAGAATTTCAGAATTAAGGTACTGAATATCGCAACTTTTTTCACATTCAATAAGTCTAACCTATATACACAGAAGAGAGAATCTGATGGAAAATGAACAAAATATCTCCGCGCAGGAATCTGCGCCGCAATTGAGCATCGGCGCCAAAATAGCCGGCGTCTTCTTGGACCCCCGGAAAACCTTCAGCTGCCTCGCGGTCAAACCCGATTTCATCGCCCCCCTCATCATCCTGGCAATCGTATCCTTGATTTTCGTCGCCATCGCCTGGCCTGTGATCGAAAAGGAGAGTTTCGAAACGCAGATTGAAAGAATGCAGGAACGGGGAGTTTCGCAGGAAGATATTGATAAATCCCTGGATATGCAGAAGAAGATGGGCAAATATTTCGGCTTCGCCGGCGCGCCTATCGGAGTCGTTATTAACACCATCATCATCACCGCAGTTCTGCTTTTCATAGGAAATGTCATCCTCGGCGGTTCTCAAAAATTCAAATTCATGTTCGGCGTATACGCCTACAGCGCTTTGATACAAGTCCCGGAGAGCTTGATCAAACTCCTCTTAGTGATGAAT
This sequence comes from bacterium, assembly GCA_016783645.1. Taxonomy (GTDB): domain Bacteria; phylum Electryoneota; class Tariuqbacteria; order Tariuqbacterales; family JADHWD01; genus JADHWD01. The sequence goes on along the minus strand of JADHWD010000063.1, from coordinate 10,635 downwards.
AAAGGAACATTAAAAGTCTATACATCGTTAGCGCTGCTATTCCCCCAGTCTGCGGAAAAATCAGTCCTGTTCAAGATCGCCGAAATGTTCGATATTTTCACAATATGGCAGATGATCGTGCTGTCCATCGGGATGGCTGTCATATATAAATTCACCACTCAGAAAACTCTGACCGCGGTCGGAACATTGTATGTCCTATTCCATGCCGTCCGCATCGTAATCGGAAATATATTTTAAATGCAAGTTGGCAAGTTAACAAGTTGGCAAGTTGAAAAACAGGATAGTCATCCCCCTTTTCGTCATTCCGGCTTGTCCGGAATCGGATAGAATAAACAAATCCCACCGATTTTAAATGCATCAGCTGTACTGCAGACTGTCATTAAATAATATAACTTGTCAACTTGCAGACTTGCAAACTATTCAAGGCATTAATCATGAGAATACTGTTAATTTCGGCGCTTATAATCGCTGTAGTTCTAACCTGCGCCGCATCGGAAATTCCATTATCCCTGCCCCAATGTATAGATCTCGCCCTCAGGAACAACACCTCGATCTTGACCGGTGAAGCCGATAAGCTGGAAGCGAAGTTCCAACGGCGGTTGAATTTCACCGAATTCCTGCCGACTGTAAGCACTTGGCTGGGATATAATCATTCCGAAGTAGGACCCACCTCCTATGTGTACATGGATCCAATCTCGGGTATTGGGCGTGAGCAAACCACTGAGAGCCGGACTTCGACTAATTTCTCTTCAGGATTAAGCCTCAGTCAGACCATCTATGACGGCGGTTATTCCATCGCTAATTACCAGAAATCGCAATTCGATGAGAAAGCGGCGCGTTACGAATTTGAAAACACGATTCAGACCGTAATCTACCAGGTTGAGGAAGCTTATATTAATTTTCTAAAAGCGCAGGAAATTAAGGAATTGAAGAAGGAAGCGGTGCTGCGCAGCGCGGAAGCTTTAAAGAGGGCGCAGAGTATGGAGAAAGTGGGCGCTTCGCCTCACAGCGATGTGCTGAAACAACAGGTGCAGTATGAACAAGACCAAATGAACCTTATCAACGCCGAAATCCAATATGAAGAAACCCGCGCCGACCTCAATCATGTTTTAGGACTCAATATCGGCCGGGAAACCGAAGTGGAAGATATTCAATTTAAAAAAACTGAAAAAATCAGCTTGGATGAAGCTCTGAAAACCGCTGTGAATAATCACCCGGCGATGAAACAATATGAATACAATTTGAAATCCGCCCGTAAGAGTATCCGCATCGCCCAATCGGGATACTTCCCGCAGATTTCAGGAAGTTACAGCTATAGATGGACTAATGAAAGCCTGAACAAATACGGCGATATTCTGGATAAAGATTTTAATTGGTCAGCCAGTATCAGCGTGGGTTTCTCAATCTTCGATGGTTTCTCCCGCCCTTTGAATGTCAGCAAGAGTAAGATAGCGTATAAGAAAACTCAAGATTTTATGGAGCAGACCCAGCGGGCGGTTTTTTTAGAAGTCAAGAAAGCGCATCTGGGATTGGATTTAACGGAAAAGCAGATTGATTTAGCTGAAGCTCAGATAAAATCGGCCGAAGAGGATTTGAAATTCTCCACCGCCCGCTACGAACTGGGATCAGTCACTGTATTGGAGCTGATCGGCGCCCGCGTGGGATTGAATACCGCCAAGGAAAATAAAATCACCGCCGAATACGCTTACATGACCGCTTTAGCCAGGCTGAACAAGGCGAAGGGATTGTTGAAATAATAGTGAATAGCGAATTTAGAATAGTGAATGAAGAGAGAAGTGTTTTTCTGTTGCGTCAGGTCTTGGCCCGCATCGGCGGGGTGTGACCTGACGCAGTTTCTATATTATATGCCTTCCGAGAATTTAATGATATATGAACGAACATTGACTTGTAACTTGTAACCTGTAACTTGTAACTTAAAAAAGATCATGGCTCAAAAAAAATCAAAGAAGAAGATATTGATCATCGCCGGCGTGATCGTCATAGTGGCAGCCATAGTGGGAGCTAATGTGTTTCGCCGCAGCGACAAATCGACCGCAGTGCAGTTCTCTGAAGTCAAACGCGGAACAATCACTCAGACAGTATCCGCCTCCGGCAAAATCAGACCTGTGGTGGAAGTGAAAATCTCCGCTAAAGTGTCCGGTACTATCACATCCATGAATGTGCAGGAAGGGGACAGCGTCCATAAAGGCGATTTATTGCTGACACTTGACCGCGAAAGATACTCGGCGGCGAAAGAACGAAGCGAATCAGCCTTGAAATCAACTGAAGCTTCTTTATGGAAAGCGGAAGCGGAATTTCAGCGCGCTAAAGAATTGTACGCGCAAAAGCTCGCTTCCGAAGCTGAACTTCAGACGGCGGAGGCAAATTATAAACTGGCGGTCAGCCAGGTCGAACAGTACCAAGCCGCCTTGAAAGAAGCGGCGGACGACTTGTCGAAAACCCAGATATATTCTCCCATGAACGGCGTAGTTTCCCAGCTCAATAAAGAGCAGGGAGAAATGACGCTGGGAGCCTCCTTCCAGGAAGATGTCATCATGGTGATCGCCGATTTGACGCACATGGAAGCTGAAGTAGAAGTGGACGAAAACGATGTAGTGCTCGTTTCTCCAAAAGATCCGGTGAAAATAGAAATTGACGCCTTCCCCGACACCACTTTCAAAGGTGAAGTCACCCATATCGCCAATTCCGCTGTCACCCGGGGTTATGGCACCCAGGAGGAAGTCACCAATTTTATGGTGAAAGTCGCCTTATTAGACAAGGTCGATAAACTCCGTCCGGGAATGTCCGCCACTGTAGATATCGAAGTCGACCGCCATGAAGACGCTCTCAATGTCCCCATCCAATGTTTAGCAATGCGCTATCCCAAGAAAGAGGAAATCGAATCTCAGAATGACTCTATCAAAGTTGACAAAACGGACATAGATGAGGACGATGAAAAGGAGATGATTCAAGTTATATTCGTAGTCAAAGAAGACAGCGCCCGTATGACCCCGGTTAAAACCGGTATTTCCTCCGAAACTGAAATCGAAATCCTCGAAGGTATCGCCGAAGGCGACACAGTTGTTTCAGGACCTTACCGCGTATTAGCGACTACTTTGAAAGACGGCGACGCGGTGAAGGAGGAGAAAAAAGGTTCTTCTAAAGATAAAAATAAGAAAGAGTGAAACAGCCGGTAATCATGGGAATTAGTACATGGAATCATTGATCGAAGTCAAAGATTTAACTAAAACATACCAAGTGGGACAGGTGGAAGTGAAGGCTCTGCGCGGTATTGATATGACGGTCATGCCTAACGAATACACCGCAATCATGGGTCCTTCAGGTTCCGGCAAATCCACCTTGATGAATATCATCGGCTGTCTTGACACACCTTCCGGCGGAATTTACCGTCTGCATGGAGTGAATGTGGAGGATATGAACGACAATCAACTGGCGGAAACCCGCAACCGCGAAATCGGTTTCGTCTTTCAGACTTTCAATCTGCTTCCCCGTTCCACTGCATTGCAGAATGTAGAGCTCCCTTTGATATACAACGGCACTCCCGCCCGCCAGCGTAAAGAGCGTTCCAAATACACTTTGGAAATCGTGGGATTGGCGGACAGAATGCATCACAAACCCAATGAACTATCAGGCGGCCAGAGGCAAAGGGTGGCGATCGCCCGCGCTTTGGTGAATAATCCCGCTATCATCCTCGCCGATGAACCCACCGGCAACCTCGATTCCGCCACCGGTGAAGAAATCATGCAGATATTCGATAAACTTCATCAGGAAGGAAACACTATCATATTAATCACCCACGAAGAATATATCGCAGATCGAGCTAAAAGAATCATCCGGCTACTCGACGGAAAAATTGAACAGGAAGAGAGGAAAGAAGGAATAGTGAATTAAGAATTAAGAATTATGCGTTCCCACGCCGAAGCATGGGAACGAGAGGAAAAATAAATGGGTGGTGTCGACTGCGGAGAGTCGACACCACACTAACCCGGTTTGGGAGAAACCGGGCTGCCACTTAACCACTTAACTATTTAATGGTATTACTGCTCCGTCATATCGGCGAGGGTTTTCATATTGCCCTGCAGGCGTTAAGGGCTAATCCCGTACGCTCGGCGCTTACAACTCTTGGTATCATCATCGGCGTTTTAACCGTTATCCTGATGATCACCATTGTGCAGGGCTTGAACGAATCCTTCAAAAGGCAGATATCTTTCATCGGATCGGGACTTCTGTATGTGGATAAGATGCCTTGGATTCAGATGGAGGATTATTTCGTCTACCGCAACCGGCCTGATATCACGCTTAACGATTATCAAGCTTTAAAAGATAATGTTTCATTGGCGGAAACGGTCTGTATCGATATGGAAACTAGTAAATCTTTCAGTTACCGTGAAAACCGGCTCAAACGAGTGAGTTTGGTGGGCACTGAGGTGGATTATCTGCAGGTAATGACCACTTTCCCCAAATACGGCCGTTTTTTAAATGAGACCGATGTGGCGCATAACCGGCAGGTGGTGGTGATTGGTTCGGATGTGGCGGAGGAATTATTTAAGAAGGTGAATCCCATCGGCCGGCGGGTGTCAATATCTGGAAATAAATTCCGGGTGATAGGCGTGTTAGAAGAGCAGGGCAGCGTCTTCGGTCAAAGCCTGGACACTCAAGCGATTATCCCCTACGGCGCATTCCGTAAAAATTTCGGACGGCACCATTGGACAAGTATCATAGTTAAAGCGAAGAATCCTGACAATCTGGAAGATCTGAAATATGAACTAACCGGTATAATGCGCCGCGCCAGGAGCTTGCTTCCTAACCAGGAAGACAATTTCTCCATCAATCAGCAGTCGATGCTGATGAACCTGTATAAACAGCTCACTTCGGGAGTGTACGCCGTCGGTATTGTGATAGGCGGAATCTCGCTGATTGTCGGTGGAATCGGTATCATGAATATCATGTTAGTTTCTGTCACTGAACGGACGCGGGAAATCGGCATCCGTAAAGCGATAGGCGCTAACCGGTTCAACATCATGTGGCAGTTTTTAGTGGAAGCGGCGGTTATATGCTCTATCGGCGGTTCTTTCGGAGTCGCTCTCGCCTACGGGATATCGAAAATAATCAATACTTTTCTGCCGGCTTCCATGCCAATTTGGGTGGCGGTTTTAGGTGTTGGCTTCTCCGCGCTGGTAGGAATATTCTTCGGATTATGGCCGGCGGCGAAAGCCGCTAAACTAAATCCCATCGAGGCGCTGAGGTATGAGTAAATTCCGGTTGAATATTCTGCAGTTAAGCGAGAGCGCCCGTATGGCTTTATCGGCGATCTGGGCGCATAAAATGCGCTCCCTGCTCACATTATTGGGAGTGATCATCGGGGTCACCACTATCATCGCCATGATGACTATCATCACCGGTCTGCAAAGATATCTTGAAGACAGCATGTCCATGCTCGCCAATAACACTTTCCAGGTTCAGCGCTATGATAATTCGATAAACTTTGGGCCGCCGGACCGAGAGTTTGAACGGCGTCCCAATATCACCATCGAACATGCGGACGCCATTCGAGAGTACTGTCCGTCGGTGATGCTGGTAGGACCCGAAGTATGGTCTTACAGCATCGAAGTCCGCTATAGGGATAAAAAGACGAATCCCAATGTCATGATGGCGGGAGGGACTCCGGAATTTCAAGTCAATAACGGTTACTATGTGGGAAAAGGCAGGTTCATCACCGATGCCGATGTCGATTACAACCGTAATGTGATTGTCTTAGGCAGTGATATTGTGGAAAAACTGTTTGAATACATCGACCCCTTAGGTCAAATAGTAAAGATTAACGGAGTCAGATATACTGTGATAGGAGTGCTGGATGAAATGGGTTCGATATTCGGTCAATCCAGGGATAACTGCGCAGTTATACCAATCTCCACTTATCAGAAAGTGTATGGCGACAAGAAATCCATTTATATCACGGTTCAAGGTAAATCCGCCGCGCTGATGGAACAGGCTAAAGAGGAGGTTATTGATATTATGCGGGCAAAACGGGGACTGAAACCTTCGGAGGAGAACAATTTCGCCCTTTGGTCTTCCAACACCCTGATAGATTCCATGAATAAGATGACCCTTTGGATAAAGGTAGCCGCTATCGGGATATGCGCCATATCGTTATTAGTGGCTGGTATCGGCATCATGAACATCATGCTGGTGTCAGTGACTGAACGGACGAAAGAAATCGGTGTCCGCAAGGCGGTTGGTGGTAAAAAGCGGGATATAATGTCGCAGTTCATCATCGAAGCGGTGGTGCTGTCGGTCATCGGCGGGATAATCGGAGTGGGGTTTGGATTCGCGGTAGGCGCGATATTCGGCGCGGCGGCTAATATGCCCACCGCCGTCCCTATATGGTCGGTCATCCTGGGATTAGTTTTCTGCAGTTTCATAGGACTGGTGTTCGGTATATGGCCCGCTGCTAAAGCCGCCAGACTCGAACCCATCGAAGCCCTGCGCTACGAATGATAAACGATGAATAATGAATCCGCCCGCCGGCGAATTCATCGAATTTCAAATACTTCGATATTCCTTGTTCGATATCCGATATTCTTTACTAAGATTCTTCGATAATCCGCACTTCTTTCGCCTGAGTGCCCTTCTCGCCTTTCTCCGGAATATAGCGGACCGACATACCCGGTTCCAGCACCCGGTAACCACTGCCGATTATATCTGAATAATGCACAAATATTTCCTCCGTCCCATCCCCCTCTATGAATCCATAACCCTTTTTCTTATCAAACCATTTAACTGTACCGACGGCCAATATCGCTCCTTAAAAGTGTAAAATTTGTTATTGATTTAATCTGTTTGAAACTGCGTCTATTTGCTTTTTCAATCAAAATCGTATATATTTTGCTTTGAAATTATTCCGCGGGATTTACTCTGTCCGATAAAATTTTTACTCCGGTATTTCACAGAAGTTTCCGGTTTTCTAAATTTAGCGTTAAATTATTCATTCAACTAAGAGGATCTAAAATGTATATTGCGGACCTGCGTAACAATATAATTCACGATATGATGAATTCCAAATATGAGTGTCATCTCAAAGACATTCCCAAAGATCAAATGAAGAAAATTTACACTTTACAGACGGTCGAAAGGATGTGCGACAGCAACTTTCATCCGCCCTTTAACGGCTGTCAATACTGCCTGCCGGATCTGCATAAATTCGATATGACCAGTATTTTCCATAAATGACGATTGAACAGGAAATACTGGAATTTCTGCGGGATGATTATTCCGGGTCTTTAGAGCTGGCTAAAAAGGCTCTGCTCATTTTGAAAAGAATCCTGCTGGAAACTCCTCAAAGTCAATGGCGGTTTCAATGCCATACTACAGCGAGAAGACTTCAGGACAGCCAGCCTTCTATGTCCGCTATGCATACCATAGTCGGCGCGGCGGCGGTGAAAATCGGATTACTGGCAGGCGGGGACGCCTGCCAGCACAGTTCCTGGTGGTGTCATGCGTCCCCGCATGACACTAAGATATTGTATTTATTATGTATGGTGTCGACTGCGGAGAGTCGACACCACAATGAACTAAACCCTAAACCCCAGCCCCTAAACCCTATTTTCAAGAAAAAGTCCTGCTCGCTCACGGCAAAATCGAATCGGCGCTGCAGGTCTACCTGGCCGAATCCCGCCCGGGCGGCGAGGGAGAAGCATTTGCGGAATTTTTAGCCAAAAAAGGAATCGATGTCATCTTCGCCGCCGATATAGCGTTCCTATCGATCATCAGCCGGACAGACTGCTTATTGATCGGCGCTGATTCGGTAACCGGAGACCGGTTCATCAATAAAACCGGCACCGGAGCTGTCTGCCGGGCGGCGGCGGAAGCATCTGTACCTGTGTACTGTATATGCGGGAAATCAAAGCTCATCCCGCCCGCTTTAGCGGGCGCGTTGAAAATCATGGATTATCCTGTAAAACCGGTTACACATCCTGTGAAGACAAACATCAAAACAGTCAATTACCTCTTCGAGTGGGTGGATAATTCCCTGGTGACTAAGTTCATCACGGAAGAAGGGGTGTATACACCTCAAGAGATTTCGGATTGGTACTAAAGCCTCATTGTTGAGGATGAGAACGATGATTGACAGGGACAGTATCAAGGGCGGCCGCAAGGGCCGCCCCTACACAACATCGATTTCCCTCTCGTTCCCACGCTCCCGCGTGGGAATGCATACCAGAGTCTCCTTCCCACGCTGAAACATGGGAACGAGAAAGCAGCTAACAGCTAACAGCTATTTTCAAAAGAATATGAATCGGAAACTCCTGCTTGCCGATAAAAACGGCGCAATATACGAACACCCTGAACTGCAAGCCGCCTCCTTCAACGGTAGGAATTGGGTGGCTTTCTCCGCTGATAATATTCCCCTGCCCGAAGGCAGTAAGCTATTTACATTACCGGGCAGACTCCCGGTTGGATTCAATTCAAACATTGGACAATTTGAGATAGTTCACAGTTTCGAGGATGAAAGCGGGGGAGTTTTCCAGCCGTTAGCGGTATCCTCCTTCCTGCCGCCCGCTTACATGCGTCTGCACCTGCCGGCGTATGTGAAAGAGACCGAAGCGCCGATTCTGCCTCAATGGGCTTATACCGCCATAGCCGGGAGCGATGAACACATTTTAGCCGCCGCTGTCAGAGTGGATTATTCCGAAAGATGGAATCCTGATAATTTCGATGATTCCGGCCTGCCGGAGCGCATCGACTACATGCTGGACAAATATCCTGAAAACCGCTTGTTGGAACACATCGCTCACTGCGCTGCGGTATATCACTGCTTCGCCGCCAAGAATCTGTTCATGAAAAGATGGGAAGCTCCTTTACCCATAGCTAAAAAATGCAACGCCGCCTGCCTGGGATGCCTCTCTCTGCAGACCGGCGATATTCCCAGCTCCCATAACCGCATCGATTTCATACCATCCCCGGAAGAAATCGCTCAAATCGCATTAGAACATATCGCCTCTGCGGACGATCCGCTGTTGAGTTTCGGGCAGGGCTGTGAAGGAGAGCCTTTAACCGAATGGAAATTAATCCGGGACGCTATAAAAATAATCCGCCGGTCAACCGATGATGGAACTATTCACCTCAACACTAACGGCAGTATTCCCGAAGCGGTTCCGTATCTGGCGGATGCGGGATTGAATTCAGTGCGGGTATCTTTGAACAGCGCGGTCGAAGCTAATTATAACAGCTATTTCAAACCGGTGGATTATCGGCTGAAAGATGTGATAGAGTTCATTAAGCTGGCGAAAAAACACGGATTATTCGTCCATATCAACCTCTTGATATTTCCCGGAGTAACCGATATTCCTCAGGAGATGGCCGCGTTCAAGGCGTTAAATCAAGAAACTAATGTGGATTTGATACAGTTGAAAAATTTGAATATCGACCCGGATTATTATCTGGAAGCGATGCGTACTTCCGGTGAACCCATCGGACTGCAAAATTATTGGTTTAATTTGAAAGCGGATTTTCCCAAGCTTAGATTCGGATATTTCAACATCCAGAAGGAAAGATTCGCGCAGGTGTAGAGAGTGAACAGTGAACAGTGAACGGTGAACGGAAAACGGTATTCCATAGCGCCGGCACTTCGCAGTTTTTCTCATTCCCACGCTCCGGCGCGGGATGCATACGAAGATTCACAACGAATTAAACGAATTAAACGCAAATATTTTGTTCCCGACAGGTTTCAAGGGCGAAGCCCGTAACCTGCCGGGTATATGCCTGCCGCTTTACGCCTCCTGCGGAGGCTTGAAAAACGGCAGGAACGTAATAGGGTTTAGGCGCTTATCGCTGCCACATCGACAAAAAATGGTTCTTCGCTGTATCGTATGGGTAGCGATTTTTATCATTTTCGAGGATTGTATTGTGGATGCGAATCGTTTGTTTTTATATCACTTGATTTCAATAATCCCCCATGCCCCCCTTTAGTAAAGGGGGGAGTTGGTTTCCCCCTTTTTTAAAGGGGGACTAAGGGGGATTACACACAATTACCCATACAAAACAGCGAAGTGCCAATAAACCTATACCGCGGCAAGAATGCTTCGCCCCTACAAGCGTCGGGTATTAAAATTGTAGGGCAAACGGCGTTTGCCCTTGTGAAAATTGTCAATCGCGGAAAGGGCGGACGCCGTCCACCTCTACAGGCAGCCCGGTTTCTCCGAAATTGGGAATGCTGGCAGGTTAAACTCTCTTGCGGTGTGCAAGACCTGCCGGAATAAAAAACTAAAACATAACCCCAGCCCCTAAACCCTATTTTCAGATTAATCCCTCATGCGCCTGTGGCGCACCACCAAGTATGAAAATCGGATTACTGGCAGGCGGGAACGCCTGCCAGCACAGTTCCTGGTGGTGTCATGCGTCCCCGCATGACACTAAGACATTGTTATTATTATGTATGGTGTCGACTGCGGAGAGTCGACACCACAATGAACTAAACCCTATTTTCAGATTAAATCTTGTATTATTAAAATCATATAGTCAAAATTTTCAGATTTAGATTCTGGATTTTAAATCCTGTGAATCCTGTGTATCCCTGTTAATTTATGAATAATTCAGGTTAGTACTACTTTGTTA
>JADHWD010000062.1 GCA_016783645.1 bacterium | reverse complement strand
AATCGTTGATATGGCTTCTCAATTTGCAAGTAATCCTCATAATACCGTCATTCCGGCTTGTCCGGAATCGATTCCCGACGCGCTTCGCTTGCGGGAATGACGAGGGTTGGGATAGACACAATTATAAGGGGACACCACCTCGCTTCGCTCGCAATGACAAAAGGTGTTGCGTCAGGTCTTGCACGCCGCAGGAGGGTGTGACCTGACGCTGTCCTGCCCGGCAGGTCACACCTGCTGAACGCAGCCAAGACCTGCCGGAACGGGTTGTAATATTCACAGCAGATTAAGCGGATTAAGCAGATAAAAAGCAGTCATTTGTCAATGGTCACTGGTCATTGGTGTTTCGAATTTCATAGCTTTAATTGCTTTCATAGCTTGTGAATAGATTTTAATCCTGTTTATCCTGTATATCCAAGTTAATTATATTACCCCGGCAGGTTACGGGCTTCGCCATTGAAACCCGGCGGGAACTTAAAATATGAAAGAAATATTTGACTCTTAATTTCAATTCCTGTAAATTTTGAGAAAAATTTCATACTGAATCATTACAAAATGGGATTGAAAATGAAAATAGTAATTATCGCTTGTACATTGTTAACAATCTTGTCTATTTCCGCCAACGCCGTCTTAGTCGACGGCTACTGCTATCTGGAAAATCAATCCAATCATGAAGGGACGAAAGTCAAATTCTCTGCAGACTCGCCCACAGCGGTTACAGATTCCACTTATGCCAATAATAGCGGCTATTATCAAATCAACCTTACCGCCGGCGCTTATGATGTATATCTCTCACATGACGGTTACTTTCCCGATGAAATCTTAGATCAATTGCTTTATTCCGCCACAACCCTGCCGGAAGTGACGTTGATGCAAATGCCTCAAGGAATTCCAATTACTGGACCACAGAGCGGAATCCTTGTGGATACTACATACTTCGTTTATGGCGATATTTCAGTGGAATCAGGCGACTCCCTAACAATAGAAGCTGGGGCGACGCTCATCTTCAACGAAGATGTCCAATTCGGCATCGACGGCTATATCCACGCCGCTGGAACTGAAACAGACAGTGTCAAGTTTATTAACAGCCCTGATTTGACATGGGGTGGGATCAAGATTTATTATAATTGGTCTCCTGATAGCACAAGCATTCTGGAATACTGCTTAATCACCGGCAGTAATTCAAGCGGGCTTTACTTCTATTATTCCAGCCCGGCTATTTCCAACTGCACCATCAGCGGCAATTCGGCTTCCTCTAGCGGCGGCGGTCTTTTCATTGAGGATTCCAATCCAACCATTTCTCACTGCACCATCAGCGGCAATTCGACTGCATGGAACGGCGGCGGGCTTTTCCTCTATGATTCCAGTCCTTCAATGTCGTACTGCGCCATCAGCGGAAATTCGGCTAATAATAACGGCGGCGGACTTAACCTTTCTAATTCCAGCCCGACCATTTCAAACTGCACCATCAGCGGGAATTCGGCTGATTATAGCGGCGGCGGGCTACGCCTCTCTAATTCCAGCCCGACCATTTCAAACTGCACTATCAGCGGGAATTCAGCTTCACCCGGCAGCGGGCTTTACATCATTAATTCAAGCCCGGCCATTATCAACACCATTGTGGAAGGCAACACCGGCAGCGGCGGGGTTTCTTTTAGTAGTTCCCCGGACGCTTCCTTAACCTACAACGATTTTTATAACAATGAAAACGGTAATTTCGGCGGTAGTCCGCCTTCGTATTTGGGGCAGATTGCAACGGTCAACGCCAACGGCGATCCCTGCGATATGTATTACAACATCTTTGAAAACCCGCTGTTCCATTCCACCACTGGAGATTCCGCCTATTATCTGACCGCCGAATCACCTTGCATCGACGCCGGCGATCCGGCATTGACCTGGGATCCGGACGGCACTCCGCCGGACATCGGCGCTTATTACTTTCATCAATATTTGGTCCTGCTAAATCCTTTCGTGTTGAATTTTGAAACTGTAGGAGTGGGCGAAAATCGGACATTGCCGATATGGATAATCAATAATTCACCCAGCGCGGTGATGGTGAATGAAATTTTTAATGCAAATACGGTTTTTTATACTAATTTCACTCCGGTTATTGAGATTGATTCCGGCGATTCTGTCGATGTGATGGTGACATTCCAGCCGGATTCTATGATAGCGTATGATGAAACCCTTTGGGTGTACACTTCGATAGACACGCTTACAGCGGATTTGCTGGGCGAAGGTATAGCTTCTTTAATAGAATCTGAACCGGATACTCTGGACTTTTTTGCTTTGGAAGTGGGTATGGATTCGACTTTATCGCTGGTATTCCAAAATAGCGGGAATGATACATTGGAATTATATCAAATTATCGGCAGTGAACCGGTATTCACCATCGATTTCCCCGCTATCAGCGAACCAATTTTCCCCGGCGCTAATTCCGATACCTGCTGGGTGACCTTTACCCCAACGGAGGAAATCCTATACGAGGATTCGCTTTTCGTTCTGTGCAACGCATTCAACACTGTTAACGATACTTTCATAGTTTACCTTCAGGGTGAAGGGGGTGTTGTGCCTAATAATGTGAGTTGGGTGAGGATTGAATTATATCCGGATGTGGTGTTGACTTGGCCCCCGGTTACAACTTCGATTTACGGTTCGCCGCTAACGGTCGATTATTATCTGATTTTCTTCAAACAGATTTTGGATGAAACCTTCAATTTCCTGGCATATACTGCGGATACCACTTATACTCATTATGGGGTAGTGCAGTTCAGCCCATCAATGTTTTACGAAGTGGAAGCGTTCATCGGAGAGATTGGTGAACTTGAAGCGTTTATTACCGCGAATAACGGCGAATTCACCAAAGCGGAATTTATGAAGAGGATAAATCGCTAATCCATCATTTGGTATTTACACCTTCTGGGTCTTGCTCCAAGACGAGGTGGTTATATTATTTGAGCAATATACAAGTTCACAGGAGAGTTAATGGGGCGAGTAATCGCATTCGCAAATAGAAAGGGTGGTTCCGGCAAGACCGGTTGCGCGGGTTTTAATTGATAATGATTTCAGGAACGCCGATAGGTGCGCTGGAACAGAATGAAGGACATAATTATCAAGTGTGTATTTGCGATTTAATCCTTGACCCGGCGGGCGGCGCGAAGCGGCGATAATCAGCGGCTTTGCCTTCTTCCAAACAGAACTTCCACTGGCAGATGTGGATAAATCGAACAATCACCTTCACCGTCCGCATTGCGGTTTCGGCAAGAACGGCGGCGTGGGTTTTGATTAATGTTGATTTCCAGAAGGTTATAAGTTGCGCCGGGCAAAGCTGTGAAACGATTTCTTTTAAGCTGGATTATATACCCGACCCGGCGGGCAGCGCGAAGCGGCGATAGCCTGTGAATTTGTCTATCTTCCATGCAGGACTTCTACCAGCGTGTATGGATGCTTGGAATCACGCTTTTACCGCCCACGCCCTTGTGGTTCCAGCAAGACCGGCGGCGAGGGTTTAGATTGACGTTGATTCCAAAAACGCCACCAGGCGCACAAGAGCAATTTTCTTTAACTTCCCCTTCCTTGCAGGGATTCTTTTACCATTGAGATGGTAAAGACTTGTTGAAGATATTTGATGTATCTCCAATATTATAAATACTTTAAATACCGAACACGACTGAAAATCATTAAATCGGCTTGCTTTTTTTCTTAAAAAAAATTGTTTATAAGCATAAAATTTTTGACAATTGGAATATAAAATTGTAAATTTAGTCATTAAAATCAAAATACAATTCACAAAAGGAGAACAAAATGAAGTCCCGTACTTTTTTATCGGTTTTGGGGGTATTGCTGGTTTCAGTGTTTACTGCTTTTGCACAAACTATCATCCCCGGAGGGAATGTATCCGGAACCTGGTCGGCGGCGGGCTCGCCCTATTTGATTGAAGGTGAAATTACGATTCCAAGTTCGGATACGCTTATAATCGGGCCAGGCGTGGATGTCAATTTTCAAGGGCATTATAAGTTCATCGTAAATGGATGGCTATTGGCTGAAGGGACGGAAAATGACTCTATTATTTTCACAGCGGCGGATACAAGTGAAGGGTGGCATGGGATAAGATTTATTGATGCGCCAGACAGCAGTCATTTATATTATTGTATTCTGCAATATGGTAGAGCGACAGGTCCATCTCATGATAATGATGGTGGAGCAATATATTGTGAAAGTTCAAATCCTTCTATATCCAACTGTACCATCAGCGGAAATTCGGCTGTTGTATGGGGCGGCGGGATTTACTGCTTAGATTCCAGCCCGTCTATATCCAACTGCGCCATCAGCGGAAATTCGGCTGATTCAGGCGGCGGGATTTACTGCGAATTTTCTAACCCGTCTATATCCAACTGCGCCATCAGCGGAAATACTACTGATGGTAGCAGCGGCGGGATTTGCTGCTATTTTTCCAGCCCGTCTATATCAATCTGCGTCATCAGCGGAAATACTACTGATGGTAGCGGCGGCGGGATTGGCTGCTATTCTTCCCCCAGCAGCCCGTCTATATCCAACTGCGCCATCAGAGGAAATTCGGCTGAGTATGGCGGCGGGATTTGGTGCAATTCTTCCAGCCCGTCTATATCAAACTGCACCATCAGCGGAAATTCGGCTAATATTGCCGGCGGGATTTACTGCTTTTATAATTCCAACGCATCTATATCCAGCTGCACCATCAGCGGAAATACTGCTAATATTGTCGGCGGGATTCACTGCAGTAATTCCAGCCCTTCTATATCCAGCTGCACCATCAGCGGAAATACTGGTGGTAGTAGCGGCGGCGGGATTTGCTGCTTTGCTAATTCCAACGCATCTATATCCAACTGCACCATCAGCGGAAATACTGCTGATTATGGCGGCGGGATTAAATTCCAAGCTTCCAACCCGTCTATTTCCAACTGCACCATCAGCGAAAACACGGCGGCTATTTGGGGCGGCGGGATTTATTGCCAGACTTCCAGCCCTTCTATATCCAGCTGCACCATCAGCGGAAATACGGCGCAAAACAGCGGCGGCGGGATTTACTGCTATTATTCCAACCCGTCCATATCCGACTGCGCCATCAGCGAAAATACTGCTGATTATGGCGGCGGGATTCACTGCTATTATAATTCCAACCTGTCTATTTCCAACTGCACCATCAGCGGAAATACGGCGCAAACCAGCGGCGGTGGGATTTCCTGCATTTACTCCAACCCGTCTATATCCAACTGCACCATCATCGGCAATTCATCGTTATACAATGGCAGCGGGATTTACTGCTATTATTCCAACCCGTCCATATCCGACTGCGCCATCAGCGAAAATTTGGCTGATTATGGCGGCGGGATTTACTGCTTTAGTAATCCCAGCCCGTCTATTTCCAACTGCACCATCAGCGGAAATACGGCGCAAACCAGCGGCGGTGGGATTTACTACTATTCTTCCAGCCCGGACATTGTCAACACTATAGTTGCCGGTAATTTTGGTAATTACGGTGTAACTTTGTTTAATTCACCTGATGCTTCCATCACCTTCAGCGATTTTTACAACAATCAAAACGGCAATTTCCACGATCCCCCGCAAGGGGTAGGTCAAATCATCACCACCAACGCCAACGGCGATTCATGTGACACCTATATGAACATCTTCCTCGATCCATTATTCCAATCTACGACCGGTGATTCTGCTTTCAGGTTGACGGCGGATTCCCCCTGCATCGACGCCGGCGATCCAAATTCTACGTTTGATCCAGATAATACTATTGCTGATATGGGAGCATTTTATTTTGATCAAAATGTTTCGCCAATACAAGTCACTCTTACCCCCTTAAATCCACCGATACTGATCCCGGCAAATGGCGGTACATTCGAATTCAATATCGGTGTGGGAAACACTGGAACCAGTCAGGTTTTGGTTGACATCTGGACTATGGTGACACTGCCGAATGGATCGGAATACGGACCGATAATAAATTTCCCGGATTTTAACCTACAGCCTGGTACCAATCCCAATCGTGACCGGGATCAGAATGTGCCTGTTAATGCTCCCGCAGGCGGATATACTTACAATGCATATATCGGCGAATATCCCGATTCGGTATTTGCAGAAGATCATTTCAATTTTGAGAAATTGGCTATATCAGATGGTGGGATTTCAATTCTGGGCTGGGACAATTGGGGCGAGGAGTTTGGTGATATTCTTGCGAATTCATCAACATTGCTGTCTGAATTAAAGCTACATCCAGCACATCCCAACCCGTTTAATCCGGTCACGACTATTTCATTTGACTTACCTGAAGCATGTGATATCTCGCTTGTCGTATATGATGTCAGTGGGCGTGAAGTTGCGAGGTTAGTTGATGAATTCAAGAGTGCTGGAGCACATGAAGTGATATTCGATGGTTCAAACTTATCAAGCGGAATCTATTTTGCTCGGTTACAAATGGACAGAGTCAGTCTAACGAAGAAGATGTTGTTGGTGAAGTGAGGTATTGCTTTAATAAACGGGTAGGTGATTGCTTCAGAATATTACACTTTAATTACAAAAGATAAGTCAATAATTAATAATAAAATCAATTAATAATCAGAGGTTGTCCCTCGTCAAAATAGAAAACAATTAGAATTTTACTCAGTAATATAGAAACACGATACAATTTCAAAGAAATCAGCTGATAATTTTCCTACGAAATTCTGATAAAGGATTGAAACAGGCAAAATTGACAAAAATGAGGTAAAATTGGACGGAGTTATCCTGTTGGAATAAAAGGCGGAAGAAAATAGAACTAAGCAGCTTTCCGGTAATACCGATGATGGAGTCCACCGAGAATTGGTTCAGATTTTATCTCACCAAGCTCTTACAGTTCAACTTCACGATATTCCGGACAGTCCTTTCCTAAAGACAGGTCAGCTTTCGTGGCGATGGCGGGGATCGATCCGCGGTCGAACGACACCGGTGAAAAAACCGGAAAAGCCCGTATAAGCAAACGGGGCAGCAAGTATTTACGGACTGCCCTGATGGAAGCTGTTGCAGTAGCGGCTAACGTTTCAAAAGACCCCATGTTCCGCGCAGTGTATGAAAAACAGCGTGCAAAGAACAAACCGCATCTGGTTGCCATCAGCCATGTTGCGAATAAATTGTGCCAGGTAATATTTGCTGTTCTTAAAAACGAAAAAGCATATGAACCGCATCCGATAAAATAATTTCAAAATACCTGATTCCGGGAGTTGACTTTTTACCGCTTGTCTTTGATAGACCAAAAGCTGATGCCGGAGGGCGAGGTTTTCTATTACAAGCTGTTGCTTTGAGAATATGGATTTCCTGAGTGTCTCGAGGAATAATTTGATTAATTGTGTCATGGTATTATATTATCATAGATCAGAGAAATTCACAAATTTCAAAGCGGATGTAATAAAGAAGAGGGACACGTAAAATTGCTACTTTTTCTTCCGCGGAAAAGCGTCTTCGTTTGTTTTTCATGTTGGACCTTTCTGTTGGGTTGACTACCTAACCCGGACGAGCCGGAACTAAAGAGGTTAATTGAAAATGAGTTATAAAATTAGTAACTTTAATCCAAACCATCAATTAACCGAATGGGGTTAGTTCAATGGAACTTCTAACTGAACGACATCAAGATAAAATCGCCGGGGTTATCTCTTGTTTGGACCGTGTTGTCATACAAGGAACGATTCAAAATTTCAGCTATGCCGAAGGAATGACAGGTTACTTAAATTCCCAGAAAATCCGTATCTTTGATTACGCTAAGTTTGCCGAACCCCTGCGCAATGATATCCGTGATAACGCCGAGAAAACCGCCAGCGAAAACGGCTTGGAAATCGAGTTTATCCCCAAGAACAATTTCCGCAAAAATGACCGGATTGCGGAAATTATAGAAGAACGGGGCGATCACCCCGGTTTAGTTCATATATTTTCGGCCATGGAACCCTGTAATTCTTACAAGCCCTATTATAATCCGGAGACCGGTCAAAGCTATCTCAAGTATGCGCCGGGCAAATGCCTGCACTACTATTTCTATTTCATCGATGAGGAACTGGGGCTTTGCTATCTGCGTGTGCCCACCTGGTGTCCCTTCCGGCTGCAATTCTATTTCAACGGTCATAACCGGCTTGCCGCTGGTCTGAAAAAAGCGGGAATCAGCTTCACTATGATTGATAACGCTTTTGTGGAGATCGATGACTTTGAGCGGGCGCAGGAGTTAAGCAACTCTTTCAAAATAGAGGAACTCCATGAGAAACTTCAGAATTATGCTGAACTTTTTTGTCCTTTTATCCAAAGACTGAAACTCAGCTATTATTGGAGTCTGATGCAGACGGAATATGCCAGCGACATCATCTTCGAACAGCGGGAAGACCTGCAGGACATATATGATAACCTAGTCCGCACCGCCATCCATACGGTCAAACCGGACAACATAGCCACCTTTTTAGGCCGGAAGCTTCATCCCCTTTACCAGGGCGAAATGGGCAACTATTTCAACACCAGGATCGAGGGCGCCCGCATCAAACACAGTATGGGGCCGGCTTCAATCAAAGTATATGATAAATTTGGATTTATTCTCCGTATTGAAGGTACCGTTAACGATGCATCCTTTTTCAAACACTACCGAAAGGTAGAGCATCGTGACGGTACTACTTCTATGAAAACAGCGCCTTTGAAAAAAAACATCTACAGTTTGAACCTGTTGTGCGAACTGCTTTTAGCTTCTAATCAACGCTATTTGCGGTTCATTTCCGCCTTTGAAGACACCAGCTTGGGGATTGAAAAGCTAAAGCGAATCACCGAAACCTTTAAGGAAAACACGCAATCTTATAAGGGGTTTAACTTCTTCAACCAGGAAGATTTAGATTTGCTTTTAGTCCTTGCCAGCGGCGAATTCAATATCAGCGGATTCAACAATAAGCAACTTCGAAAAAAATTGCCTTCAAAGACCAGTTCTCAAATTTCAAGAATTCTGAAACGACTTCACACGCATGGGCTGATAAAGAAAATCGGTCGTACTTACAAATACTACCTTTCAAATTTCGGTATGCAGATTATAACTTTGGGACTTAAAATCAGAGAACTGTTTGTCATCCCTAATCTTTCCGTAAGTGTATAGTAAATCAAATAGTTATTTCAAATCCTGCATAAAAAAGCGTGAATTTCAGAACTAAGGTACTACGCCTCTTCCGGGACTTTCGCCCGGAAGAGGTGGCTTCGCAGTATAATTGAATTTTACAGTATATTAAGATTAAAATTCGAAATCATAAATCCGAAATCCGAAACAAAAAGCAAAAGCGAATTAACTACGGATAAACAGGATATTCAGGATAACTCAAAACTCAAAACTTTTTTTCGCAATTATCGACAATTTTTTGTCGATGTTACAGCGGTAAGCGCCTAAGGTACTACGCCTCGTCCGGGACTGTGCCCGGAAGAGGAGGCTTCGCAGTTGAAATTTTTTGAACCGCTGATGACGCTGATAAAAAATGATGACACTGATATTATAATCAGCGGAATCAGCGGAAATCAGTTTTTATCAGCGGTTCGAAAAGAAAATAACATTCTGAAAATATCGACAATTTTTTGTCGATGTCGGCGCGGTAAGCGCCTAATTTAAACAACCCAATTGTCCAATTCCACCCGGGGCAAAACACATTAGCCTCAAGGAGAGATCAATGAACTGCAAATCTTTATTAATCCTTGTATCGTTATTCGTCTTATTTTATTCAGCCGCGGCGAATGATTTGGTCGGAGACAATACCGTCGGCCAGCCCGCAGCTTTTGTCCAGCGGTCGGACGCTCAAGCGATCGAAGTCGATTTCGTTCTTCCCGGCATCTCGCTTGAAGACATATCCATCGGTTCAAATCATTATTCTTTGTTAAAAATCGAGGGTGAAGGCGAAAGCGGCGAAATCGGCGCGCCTGAAGTTCCTATCATAACCCGGCTCTTCGCTATCCCGGATGACAAACGGGTAATCATTAAAGAGATAATCCCCACTTATAAAACTTATTCCGGTATCAATCCCTTTCCGCTTCAGCCGCCGGAGTATTACGATTCCGCAAACACCGGCGATTTAATCTTCAGCGATAAGTATTATCAGGAAGGCGGATTTTTCCCGGATAAATGGGTGACTATAAGCGACCCTGCCATCTACCGGGATTATCGCATTATTCCGGTCAACATCAGCCCTATTCGCGTCGACGCCGCTACCGGCGAAGCCCAAGTCTTGACCGGTCTGCATTTGGAACTGACTTTCGATAACGGCCCCGCCGCCAATGTCAAAACTAAGCATTTCAATAAGGCGGTATCCAGTTTTAATCAAGTTTACTCTCAATCCATCGCCAATTATGATTGGATCGATCCTAACGGTGAATATGTCAAAGGCTCGTTGCTGATTGTTTATCCGGAAGTGACAGGGGTAATGCCGATTTTAGAACCTCTAATCCAATGGAAACAAAGGTTAGGTTATAAAACTACTGCTGTGAGCATTCCCAACAATTGTCCGACCTCCGTTGTTTATGCGGCGATTCAAAATGCTTACAATACTTATGATCCACCCTTGGAAGCGGTCATTTTGATCGGTGACTGCATCGGTCCCCTCGGTATTAATTGTTACACCTATTCCGGAGGATCTTCCGACCATGGGTTTACCTTATTGGAAGGCGACGACATTCTGGGGGAAATTGTTATCGGACGCTATAGCGTGGACGCTATAGCGTGAGCAGTGTGACGGAATTATCCACTGCGGTCAATAAAGTCTTATACTATGAAAAGGATCCCAGTTCCACCGTTACCGATTGGTACCGGAAGGGCGGTTTAGCTTCCGGCGGCGGTTATGGATTTACAACGATTATTACTAACAAACTCATTAAAAGCCGGTGGCTGGAAGATGGTTACACTTCTGTCGATACGCTCTGGTACACAATGGGAGGTTCTTTTGTTTCCTTTATGACTAATTGCTTCAATAACGGCGTGTCAGTATTCAACTATTGCGGGATGACCGGCGCCAGCGGCTGGTCCACCACCAATGTTTATAATTTAGTCAACACCGGCAAACTGCCTTTCACCGTGTTTTGTATTGAGGGGTCAGGAAATTTTGGCGGCGTCGGTACCAGTTTATCGGAAGCTTGGCTTAAAACCGGCACTCCCACCAATCCCCGCGGCGGCATCGGCGGCGTCGGCACTGCCACCGTATCAAGTCACACTAATTTCAATCAATGCGTCGCCATGGGTATCTGGAATGCTCTGCATAGCGAAGGATTGACCACTTTAGGACAAATGACTTTCCGGGGTAAATTAGAAATTTACCTGAATTATCAAAACTATCCTACCGCTATTCCCCAATACTTCCATTGGAACAATTTGATGGGCGATCCCACCACCGACCTGTGGACCGATGTGCCGCAAATCTTAGCCGTGGATCATCCCGACAGCATCCCGGTCGGAACGACCAATTTTACGGTTATGGTTCAAAGTATCGCCGGAATTCCTCTGCCGAACCGTTATGTTACATTGTGGAAGGGGACAGAAACTTATACCGGTGGAACCACCGATGAAAACGGCATTTTCACCGCCGCTATCGAAGTTCCCACCTCCGGGGAAATGTATGTAACCGTAACGCACCATAATGACCGGCCTTATTTAGCCACGGTTCCGGTTTATACTGCGGAAGTTTATCCTTCTTATTTCAGCCTGGTGGTCGATGATGATAATCTCGGCGCTTCCCTGGGAAATGGCGATGGCGCAGCTAATCCCTCCGAAACTTTGGAATTATCCGTTACCCTGAAAAATTTTGGCGCAGTATCTCCCGCCACCAATGTTTCCGCCCTGCTGTCCACCGATGAAGCCAATGTGACCATTCTTTCCGCCAATGTAACTTATCCCGATATTGCGGTTGGGGCAGTTGCAGCCGGCAACGGCAGTTTTGTGGTGGATTTAGCCAGCGGATTTAATAATGAATACATCATTCCTTTCACCTTGACGGTGAATTCGACCGAAGGGACTTTTATCTCCGCTTTCGACCTGGAAGTGATTTCAGGGCAATGCCGTGTGATTTCCACATCGGCTTCCGGAAATACTTTCGAACCCGGACAAACCGATGAATTTACTTTGACCCTCCGCAATGACGGCGGATTGGATTTGAACGATATTACCGCATATTTATCATCAACCGATCCGCAGGTGACGGTTGTCGACAGTATCGGCAATTTCGGCGCTATTGCCGCCGGGGAGACCGGAACTAACACTGCCAATACCTTCAGCGTTTATGCCGATCAATATGCGACTTATGGGAGAAGGGTGAATTTTGACCTGCGACTCATATCCGGCAACGGTGTGGAACAACAATTGGAATATAGTTATCAGATTGGACCTTTTACTTCGGATAATCCCATCGGCCCAGATAGTTACGGTTATTACTGCCTCGACAATACCGATGTGGAATACAGTCATCATCCGGCTTACAATTGGGTAGAAATCAATCCGGCATTTGGCGGGGCGGGGCGTGAATTAAATCTGCCGGATAACGGCAGTGATCAGGATTGTTCGATTTGTTTCGATTTGCCTTTCAATTTCCAATTTTACGGGGAGGATTTTACTCAGCTCACGGTGTGTTCCAACGGCTGGCTGGCTTTTGGCAATCAATCATATTTTACCGGCTTCTGCAACTATACCCTACCCTCCCCCGCCGGAGCGGGCAATGGGATGCTGTGCCCTTATTGGGATAACTTGAAGTTACCGGAGGGCGCGGTTTTTTGTTACGAAGACACCTCCAATCATCGGGTGATTGTGGAATACTACCGGATGAACTTCAATTCAGGTACCGGATATAATACCTTTCAGGTCATACTTTATGATCCGGAGTTTTATCCCACTCCCACCGGCGACGGCGAAATCGAATTCCAGTATTCGCTCTTTTCCGTGTCGGGCTATAGTGTTGAAGTAACGGCGTATTGGACTACCGGGATTGAAAATCACGAACATACCGACGGTATATTGTATAGTTATTACAATATTCCCGCTCCCGGCGCGGCGGTTATGCAGGCAGGGAGAGCGATAAAATTCACTACCATCGAACCCCTCCGTTCCGCTCAACCGGCAACGGTGGAAATTACTATGGAGCCGCTCAATCCGCCGATTCAGATACCTGCAGTCGGAGGCGCTTTCGAATACGACATTCAATTGAATAATGTCGGAACTCAAACTACGATGTTCGATGCCTGGATTATGGTAACTTTGCCCGATAGTTCCCTTTTAGGGCCGGTAATACTGAGGCAGAACCTGACCTTAGCTGCCGGAACTTCGCTCCTGTACACTATGACGCAGAATGTTCCGGGCCTTGCCATGCCAGGGGAATACACTTACACGGCGAAAGCCGGGGATTATACGATGAATGCGGTGTGGGATTCAGCTTCTTTCAACTTCACCAAATTGGGAGTTGATGCTTCCTCTGGCGGAGAATGGTTGATAAGCGGCTGGGATGACATAGCAGTTTCGAACTCAGTCGTTCCGCTGAAATATGAACTCTGCAATCCCTATCCTAATCCTTTCAATCCTTCGACAGAAATTAATTTTGCTTTGCCCCTATCCAGCTTGGTGACCTTGACTGTATTCAATACTTTGGGGCAAAAAGTGGCGGTATTGCAGGATGGCCGGTGTGAAGCGGGTTGGCATAACGTCACTTTCGATGGCTGTCAGCTTTCAAGCGGTATCTATTTCTATGACCTAAAAACCGAAGGTTTCCAGCAAACTAAAAAGATGTTATTGATGAAATAGATTGCTATTTCATCAAATTAGTTATTTAATCCTGTGCCTAGTGTCACGTCACAGCAATAATGATGGGTATAGCCGTTTCAATTTTATCCTTGCATCAGCGGTTGTGAAATGCCAATCGACCTTGGCGCCAACTGCGTTGCGCTGCAATTCCCATTGACTGACCTCATACATAAGTT
>JADHWD010000061.1 GCA_016783645.1 bacterium | reverse complement strand
GGAAAAGGTATCTCCCCGGGCGAAATGATAATGCGCTCTTACTAAATTAATCTCAGCTAAATCCTGTCCTGTTCCGGAGACTCGATCTAAATAGTATTCGGCTGAATCCAATAATCCCAGCGCTATCATATTATCGGCGATTTTAGCGATAGTCCTATCGCGGGTATATTTACCGAAAAATCCCAGTCCTCTCCTCAATAATATCTCCGGATACTCTAGGTTTATAGAATCTCCGTATTCAATATATTTTTCTAAATAGTAATTAGCAGAATCGATATATCCTTCACTGAAGAGCATCCTTTCAATCTGCAGATAATATTTAGGCAGGGGATTCATGTTATATGCTTTCCGGGCGTACTGCAATGCTTTCTCGTTATCACGCTTATATTCGGCGGTTTTTGACATTCCGTGATATGCTTCCGAAGATTCCTTTTTTTCCAGGGCGAAAGAAAATGCTTTTTCCGCAGGAGACACTTGACACATTAAAAGATACTTTTTTCCTAAAGCAACGGCTTTATCCGCATCGCCGGCGTTGATAAAATTCATCACTTTCCAGGAAAAATCGGACAACTGCGGCAGTTTTTGAATCTGCAGTATATATAAATTAACCGCTGCGCTGTTCAGGGAAATTTTGGGATCGGATACCGGTTTGATTAGCCCGATGACTGCGATAATGATGGACCATACTGCCGCAAGGCGGAACAATAGCTTGTACGGTTTCCTGCGGATTATATCATCGGTATAAATAATCATCATGAAAAGGATGGGAGTTATCCCTAAAAAAAATCTGACGCCGTACGAATGTCCGCCGTAATTTATTGAGCGCCAAATGTAAAAGAACATTACCATTAAAATGACGGTTATCGTAATCCAGGCTTGTGCGCGGCTTCTTTCACCTTTAAAAGCCCGTATGCAGCCCCATATTCCGAAAATAAGCAAAGGAGTGTAACTGAACCATCCCCGGTGACCGATAAGGCAATGAAAAGCGTACACCGCAATTTCGCGAAAGTTTGTGTTAGCGGCGACTCCCGATAGATTCGATTCATTAAAAGCGGAAGAAGGGTAATCGAAAAATTGAGGATTCACTGTCACCGGCACTATGGAACCACTGATAATATAATTTGATATTGAATATAAGACAACAGGAGGGAGAGTTCCTAATATAAACAAATATATTGACTTAAGCGATCTGAATTTTACGATTATATATATAAATAATACGAATCCCATAGCCGCTCCCGGCGGAGGATCTATCATAGCGGCGGCGGAGCAGATTAAACCCGTCAGAAAAAGCTGTTTTTCATTTTGTGATTTATAGAATACTAGATAATATGCCAGCAGGATTAATAATCCGCCGATAGTATGATTATTGAAGATAGCGACATGTGTCAAGAATAAGGTAGAGAAAAAGAATAGAACGGCGAAATAGAAAGCTCGCTTTCGGTCGTTATCATGAATAAAACTAATCTTCCCCAGGATTACCGCAGTTATAGATACTGATGTTCCGGTGAATAAAATAGTCATCAGAATATACAGGAGGCTGGGATTATTGGAAAAACTCAATCCGGTAATGTGAAAAATCACAAAATAAACAACCGCCATAAGGATAGGCAGGAATGGCGGCTGACTACCGTAAAAATGACCGTTAATATATACTTTATCTAATGTATTAAGCCAAACGGATTGATCGATGGCGAATGCGCCGTGTTCTACTAACGCTTCAGATGTTGCCATCCTCGCCCGGTCGCCACCGGCAGTGAGATCCAATGCCGGATAATCAAATACCGCTATGACTGCCGAGATCAACAAAAAGATGATGAAAAGCTGAAAAAACGGATAAGTGTTTTTTTTAGTCAATTTAGAAATTATTACCTTGAAAAAGTTGACAGCCGACAGTTTACAGTTGACGGTAAACAGTGAACGGTAGACTGTTCTGTAGTATGCATTCCCACGCGGGAGCGTGGGAACGAGAGGAAACGTCGTCATTCCCGCGAAGGCGGGAATCCGGTCACCTAAATATACCCGATTTTCATGCTTGGTGGTGCGCCGCCGGCGCATGAGGGTTTACTTTGAAAATAGGGGTTAGGGTTTAGGGTTTAGGGTTTAGTTCAATGTGGTGTCGACTCTCCGCAGTCGACACCATACATAATATAAACAATACCTTAGTGTCATGCGGGGACGCATGACACCACTCAAATATCCTGTATGTAGGGGCGGGCCCTTGCGGCCGCCCTTCCCCAAAGGGGAAAAACATATGTGGTGTCGACTCTCCGCAGTCGACACCATACATAATATAAACAATACCTTAGTGTCATGCGGGGACGCACGACACCACTCAAATATCCTGTATGTAGGGGCGGGCCCTTGCGGCCGCCCTTCCCCGAAGGGGAAAAACATGAATAGCCGTAGGTGAAACCTACGGAAGTAGAACATTAATCCTGACGACCCTGAAGGGGTCGAACTATTTTCATGTTTTGTGGTGCACCGCAGGCACATTAAAAATCACATAATAAAAGTCTTTAGTAAATAACTGAACCCGCTATTTCTGCTTTTCATAAGTCAGAAGCATCCAATCAGCCGACACTTTGCATTCTAGCAATTTCAAACGGTGTTCATCGGTGTTCCTGACGCCAATTCCGTTGACCGGTGTCCGGATTTTATCGGATTTTCCTCCGAACAGATAGGGGCAGACAGTCACATAATATCTATCGACTAAATTATTATCAAGAAAGATTCCGTTGATGGTAGGTCCGCCTTCGATTAAAATGTTTTCCACACTGTAGTTTTCATTTAACTGCCGCACCAATTCCAGCGGATTGATGTACTGCCCTATTCCGCATTCGATAATCATAAAATCGGGGAGTTTCTGTTCAACATACCAGCGGTTAAGGACTCCGCAGGCTATCAGAGTTGTACCGCCCAATTCCGGTTTGAACACATTGCATTCTACCGGGGGGAGGGTCATCCCAACAATCACTATCCTTAAGGGATAAATCAGACCGTCTATCATCCTGCGGTCGTCTTTCAGAACCCGAAGGGCGATATTATCCGTGATAACAGTCCTGGATCCGATGATAATCGCGTCAGAATTTTTGCGCAATTCTTTCATCCTCTCCATATCCTCCTGATTGCCAATACGATTGAGCCGGTCAAGTCCGGGAAGGTTAGTTTTACCGTCTGCGGTCATGGAGATATTGAGAGAAATTATCATCGCCGCGAATCCTTATCGTTTAATATTAATTATTTAGCGTAAAATATTTACGAGTTAAAATATATTATATATCCGGACTGTCCGTTCATTTTTGAAATTCAACTATATTTGTTGTACATTAACTTAGCTGGGAATTAGAAAGAATCATTCCCACGGAATAATAATTATGACAGCGCAGTTTTCAGCGTTTCCAGTGCGGGATGACCACTAAGCAATTTCAGTACGGGACTGCCGTTTTTCAAGCTGTTCTTAGAGATTAAACCATCAGCTCCCAGCGCTCTAAAGAAAGGGCGCGAAATCAAATGCATAAAAGCTGTGTTGAAACCCGTGGAGTAGATCACCAATCCGCCGCGGAATCCCATCCGCCGTATCCGGCGGACTAAGAAAATCCCGGAAAGTTGAGTCTCCATAGTTATGTCAGTGATTATCAGTTGATATTCGTTGGGATTTTTGATTTTAAGATGTTCTATACCTGCGCGGGAAGAGAGGACATGTTTCACCCGGCAGCCGCAGTCCTCCAGCCTGGAGCGGAGCATCCCGGTGTACTTTTTATTATCATCGATTATTAATATGTTTGTCAAAACCTGACTCAAAAGACTTCATAAATGATTTGTGATAAATTTACCGAATTTGACTTAAAAAATCAACTATTAACTTTACATTGAAAATAGCTGTTAGCTGTCAACTGTCAGTTAGTAGGGTGGGTTCTTAACCCACCTGTGGTACGCATTCCCACGCTGGAGCATGGGAACGAGATGGAAGGGCAGACACATTGGTCTGCCCCTACAGATAAATATCCAGTATTGTAGGGGCGGCCCTTGCGGCCGCCCTTCCCCGAAGGGGAAATACATGAATAGCCGTAGGTGAAACCTACGGAAGTAGAACATTAATCCTGACGACCCTGAAGGGGTCGAACTATTTTCATGCTTCGGGGTGCACCGCCGGCGCATGAGGGTTTACTCTGGAAATAGATTCGAGTAGGCGTGGGATTTATGCACCCGCACAATATGTCGGGTGACAAGCTCTCGACCTACCAACTATACGGCGGATACTTTTCGGTATAATATTCCCCCCGGTTTCGGAGAAACCGGGTTGCCAAGTGCCAAGCGCCCAGAGCCGCTGTTTAATGCTTCAATGCGCTCTGGCAGCGCATAAGGATTTATTCGATGAGACTTGTCAACTTTAAAGATCTTACCGGCGGTGAAATTCTCGCGCGCCCGGTCTATAATTCCGAACATTCACTCTTGCTGAATAAAGGCATTATCCTTGACCTCGGCACTATCTCAAAACTGATTGAACGGGGATACAAATATGTTTATATTGAAGAACCCGGAACCGAAGGTATAGAGATAGAAGAACCCATGCCCTATGATATCAGCCGAGATATCGCTCAGAATGTCGGTCAAACATTCAAGGAGATTCAAAATTTATCATCCGGTGACAAAGCGACATTATATCAAGTGGTTCAGCGGTTGAACCTTAACGAGCATTTCAGGGATTTAATGCCCCGCGGCGAGATGAGGAATAAGGTTAAGAAACTGGTTTCCAGTATATTCACCAAAAACCTCGCCACAATAAACACATTTTCTCTTTCGATGATCGGCTCCGATCCTCTGTCTCATGCCATGGATGTTACAATCCTCAGTATTTTACTGGGAAAACGGTTCCATTTAACGGTCAAGGAACTCAGTTCACTCGGCATCGCCACATTACTGCATGACATCGGACTGCAGATTAATACCGATATATGTCACAAACCTCAATTTCTGCTGTCAGACATGGAATGGATCAAATTCGAGGAACATCCCTATCTGGGCTTCAAGCTGTTGGATCTGCTGAATTGTTTCTCACTGCCGGAGATTCATACGGTTTTACAGCATCATGAAAATCAGGATGGTTCCGGTTTCCCTCAAGGACGCACCGGGAATAATGAAGAGCCGGTCAGGTTCAAACTCACCGAGAAGGGGCGGATATTCCGATGGGCGGAAATTGTATCGGTGGCTGATAGATATGTCAATTATTGCGCCGGTAATCTGACCGATCTGCCCTTACTGCCGGACGAGGCTTTATTGAAAATCATAGATGAATCGAGGATTGAATTGAACGCTCAGGTTGTATCCGCGCTGTCTAATGTGATCAATATTTATCCCAAAGGCGTTACAGTGCGGCTCCGAAGCTGTTCATTCCCTGAAATCACCGGATATATCGGTGTGATTTCTCAGGATAATCCGGAACATCCCAATCGTCCTAAGATTATTCTGATCCGTTCACGGCATGGCAATCGGATACCGCCGCAGATTGTCGATTTAACTAAGGACCCGTTAACTAAATTGCAGCTGGTGATTTAGAAATAAGTATCAGGTCTCAAGAATCTGTTCTGGCAGGTCTTACACGCCATAGGCGGGTGTGACCTGCCAGTGTATTCCCCGGTTTCGGAGAAACCGGGCTGCCGGTGCTAAAGCGCCGGACTAAAGTCCGGCCTCCTATACAATAAAACAAAAAGCCCTGTTTTTCGCAGGGCTTTGGCGGAGAGGCTGGGATTCGAACCCAGGGTAAGAGTTTTTGCTCCTACATTCACTTAGCAGGCGAACGCC
This sequence comes from bacterium, assembly GCA_016783645.1. GTDB lineage: Bacteria > Electryoneota > Tariuqbacteria > Tariuqbacterales > JADHWD01 > JADHWD01. Next base: position 8,215 of record JADHWD010000061.1, on the reverse strand, counting down.
TTCGACCAACTCGGCCACCTCTCCGGGATAGTTATTCATCAACGGCCGTATATTAGTACAAATTAATTGTAATCTATTTATATTTCCGAGGACTGTGAACTGCGGAGGACGAGGGACTCGAACCCCCATGGGCAAAAAACCCGGCGGTTTTCAAGACCGCTGCCTTACCAGTTAGGTCTAGTCCTCCGAAAGATAAATATAGTAATTATTTTTTAAAGATTCAACTTTCGATTCTGTCATAAGTTTCAATGATTCTATTCCGATATATCATCAGGGAGATGATAGCGCCTTTTATATTGAGTCTCCTGCTCATAACTATGATATTCGTATTGAACTTAGTGTTTCAAATGCTGGGTAAAATCGCTGGCAGAGGACTGGATTTTCATGTGATTATGGAGTTTTTCTTCCTCAATCTCGCCTGGATAATCACTTTAGCGGTTCCGATGGCGGTGCTGATAGCGGCGCTTATGTCTTTCGGCAGATTATCATCGGACAATGAAATCACCGCATTGAAGGCGGGTGGTATAAGTCTGATACAGCTTTTAAAACCCGCCTTATTATTTGGGATAATAATCGGCGCCGCCCTATTCTATTTCAACAATCGTATTCTTCCGGAATTCAACCATAAGTCGCGCTTGCTGTCCGCCGATATCTCCCGTAAACGGCCGACTTTAAATCTGCAGGTGGGCATCTTCCATTTCGATGTGCCCAATGTAGTGTTGAAAGCGGGCAATGTCGATGTGGAAAAATCCATTCTCTATGATCTGGTGATATACGATGAAAGCAGTAAGGATTACCATACGACGATTTTCGCAGAATGGGGCGAGTTAGTATTCGCTCCGGAGGAGGAGAAATTCGTTTTCACCGTGCATAACGGTACGATACACCGGCTGGATAAAAGGGAAGATCTCAATTATCAAAAGACGGATTTTAAGGTGATGTGTTACCGGTTGACCGCGCCGGATATGCTGTTACAACGCCGCGATAGCGAGTACCGTTCCGACCGCGAACAGACCGCTGAACAGATGCGGGAAGCAGTCTTAAAATTAAAGGAAGCCGAAAAGCCTAATCTGCGCCGCATCCGCGCCTATGAAGTGGAAATACACAAAAAATACGCTATTCCGGCGGCTTGCATTGTGTTCATATTAGTAGGAGCGCCGCTGGGAACGATGTTCCGCCGGGGAGGGATAGCTGTTTCAGGCGGTGTTTCAGTCCTGTTCTTCTTAGTGTATTGGATAGGATTAATCGGGGGAGAAGATCTCGCCGACAGAGGATTTTTACCGCCCTGGCTGGCGATGTGGGCGCCTAATATTATCATCACGGGAATGGGGATATTGTTCATCATCCGAAACATCAAAGGATACGCTTTACTGGATTTATGGAGGGTTAAATCCATTCTCCCCCGCAAAATTAGAGGTAAAAACGGCTATCCGGGGGAAAATCATGATTAAAATTATTGACCGCTATATTCTGTCAAATTTTATAAAATTAATTTTTTTCATAATCATCGCCGGAACCTCAATATTCTTAATCGTCGATTTGATTGAAAATCTGGACAAGTTCATCGACCGCGATGTTCCTTATCTGTATATAATATACTACTATATCTACTATATCCCCTACATCGTCTATCTCATTTTTCCGGTATGTATGTTGTTGACTACTCTGTTCACTTTGGGCAGTATGGCTCAGCGCAATGAGATCACCGCTATGAAGGCGGGTGGAATCAGCGTGTATAGAGTGTTGACAGTTCTCATGATTCCGGCGATATTGATAAGCGTATTTATGCTTTTCACCGGCGAGACGGTGGTGCCTTATGCTAATAAACTGCGGCTGGATATAAATCGTGAATACATCAAGAAAGTCCCCAAATCCTCCACCACCCGCCGGGGCCGTATCTACTTGATGGATGAAGACCGGAGGTTAGTCTATATCGGACATTTCAATGGAGAGACGAATACCGCTTTCAAAATCAATATTATGGAATTGCAGGGGAATAAGCTTGTAAAACGGGTGGATTCGGAAAGGATGGTGTATAACGATGGTTACTGGACTTTGTATAATACAAAGATTCGACAATTTTCCGCTGATTCAGTGAAGTTCACCGAGGATAATGTGATGCGCTGGAAGGAATTAACCTTCAAACCTGACGATTTATTGAAGATACAATCAATGCCCGAAGAGATGAATTATTGGGAGTTGAAGGATTTCGTGGACAGATTAATCTTCACCGGTTCCGACGCCACTCAATGGCGGATTGAGCTGTATTATAAAATCGCCGCTCCCTTCGCTAACTTCATCATAGTCATATTCGGAGTGCCTATCGCTGTCACCAAGCGGAGGTCGGGATTGATGGTAGGATTTGGGATATCACTACTGGTATGCTTCTTGTATTTCGGGCTCACTAATTCGATTAAGATATTGGGGTTTAAAGGATTATTGGAACCGCTGTACTCCGCCTGGGGCGGCAATATAGCTTTTTTTATAATCGGCATCATAATGGTTATCAGCGTCAAGAAATGAGGCGGGAACTTATAATCCTGCCAAAGATATTTGATATTTGATATGTGATATGTGACATTTCAGTCTTTCGAAAATATGTCATCCTGAACGAAGTGAAGGATCGCTTCCAATTTAAGTTATTAAATATCAGTGGATTCCGGATACGCTTTCAGCGTTCCGGAATGACATTTCGGTATTATGTGTCAGGTTGCAAGGGCCGCCCCTTAAATCCAATGATTATCTGTAGGGGCAGACCAACATAAGCGTTTAAATAAGCGGAATTGTATAATTTTTAAAGGGCGAAGCATTTTTTTATAAGTGATTAATATTTTTATTATTAACTTAAAATGCTTCGCCCCTACAAGAACATTTCGGAAATGCTGGCAGGGTCACACCCGCCTGCGGCGTGCAAGACCTGCCATAACAAAGAACTAGACCCTAAAACCCAGCCCCTAGACCCTATTTTCGGAGTAAACATTATTTCATTTTAAACTTTTAAGGAGATTCGAAAATTCCGTTCTATGAATATAACTGCCAATCCTGCGGGAGAGATTTTGAGGAGCTAATCCGCTGTGAAGCGGATATGGAGAATCTGAAATGTCCCGCCTGTGCTTCTAAAGATATTGTGAAAAAACTGTCGCTATTTGGGATGGTATCCGGCGGAAAAGTAGTGACATCAACCGCCGGCGGCGGAGATAGCTGCGGCGGCTGTTCCAAGACCAGCTGCGCGGGATGTCATTAGCGTCTTTATAGATGCAAGATGCGAGTTTCGAGATGTAAGTGGCAAGTGGCAAGTGGCAAGTTGAAAGTCTAAGGACAAGATCTTGTCGGAGATGGTATTATTCGCTGAATAACAACCTCGAAACTCGGTGTTGTGAAATATTTTTTACAGTTCACCGTTCACTGCCAACTGTCGACCGTCAGATGTTTGCATGAAAAATTACCAACCCCATCAAAAAGTGCAAATAATTCATGAAAAAACCATAACCTGCATTGAAAAAATTCTGCTTTTCAAAAATAGTTTTATAAATTTTATGATGATAACTGGCTTATTAATTGCGGAGTTGAAACAGAAGTGGCTAATATAGTTGTTAATAATTTAACATATATTAACGATTAAAAATTTTATTTAAATTATTTTTCATCACCAAATCACTGGGGTTAACTATGAGATCTTTACTCAAAATCATCTGTATCGCGGTATTAACTGTCAGTTTGGCAGTTCCCGTTCTGAGTTTTGAACGAATAGTGCTGTTCGAACTCTTCACTTCAACAACTTGCGGTCCCTGCGCAACCACTGTTCCTTATATTGACGCATTTTTAGCAAGCATGGGACCAGATAATGTAGTAGAAGTAACTTATCACATGAATTGGCCCGGAGCGGGCAATGATCCGTTCTACCTGAATAATCCTACGGATAACAATGTCCGCAGGACTTATTACGGCATCAATGCAGTTCCCAACCTCAAAGTTGACGGTATATTGGGAAATACAGCATCGTTCTATCAGACTTATTACAATCAACGGGCGAATGTCCCCGCTCAAGTCGATATCGACCTCGATATAGCGGTCGGCGCTACGATTAATGTAACCGCCTATATCACCGCTGAAAGTAATTTCACCGGCTATAATCTGAAGCTTCACATGCCTCTGGTCGAGAAACAGTATAATATCCCCGGCGGCGGCTGGACTTACACCAACTGCGAATGGGCGATGCTCGATATGAATCCCAATGCTTACGGGCAGAATTTCAACATAACCCCCGGTCAGACAGTCACATTATCGGCATCTTATCCTATTCCGACATATCCTCCTACAGGAATGGATAATCTGGCGATTGTCGCTTTCGTTCAACATGACGCTTTAAGCGGCGAGATAATGAACGCTAAATATGCGTCCATTCCGTTGAATTATCCCAGTGTGAGTTATAATTCCAACACCATTGTCGATACACTGAACGGCAACGGCAACGGCAAAGCTGAACCCGGTGAAACGGCTCAAATGTGGGTGACTTTGTCTAACGCCGTCCCCTTCGCCACCGCGGAGAATGTGCAGGCGACTCTTTCTACAACTGACCCTGAAGTTATCATCACCACCGCCACCGCCAATTTCCCCAATATCCCGGCGGGGGCAACGGTCAATAATCAGAACAATCCTTTTGTTTTCGATGTGGCAGCCACGCTGGAAGCGCACTATGTGACTTTCACACTCAATGTGACTTCCAATGGCGGAACATACCAGGTTACTCACAATTTCCAGACCATGATCGGACTGCCGGATTATCTGATTGTGGCGGATGACGGCGGCGGCGGATGGGTACAGCATTACATCAATGATTTCAACACCTTAGGTGAAGTCTGTGATGTCTGGGATGTGAATTCCCAAGGCTCTCCCTCATTCGATGATTTGAACTGGTATCCGAATGTAATCTGGATGACCGGACAGTCTTCCTCCACTTTAACGACTTACGAACAAGAGGTTATTGCGGATTATCTTGATGCGGGCAACTGCCTGTTCATATCCTCCCAGAATCTGAATGATGACATCGGCACATCAGCATTCTATCAAGATTACATGCACGCCACATCAGTTCAGAATTTTATAGCCACAACAACAATGACGGGTGAAGCCGGCAGTCCGGTTGGTAATGGAACGACCTTGATTCTGGTCGGCGGAGCTTATTGGCCCTCTTCCTCCAGCGCAATTTTACCTGATGCGGAAGCGGTCGCCGCGTACCGTTACAACAATCCCGCTCAAAATATCGGCGCTTTGACTTATGACGGAAATTATAGGCTGGTTTATTTCGCATTCTCCTATGAGTGCATAAGCCCGACTACTGCTTCCTATACGCAGAGACCTCAGATAATGAGTAACATCATGGATTGGTTTGCGGAATGGGGTCCCGCTTATCCGGATGTGGATGTAATCCTGAGTCCTATCAATCCTCCGATTCAGATACCGGCTAACGGCGGTTCATTTAGTTATAATATTGGTATCGCTAACAATGAAGCCACAGCCGTAACGGTGGATATCTGGAGCTATGTCACACTGCCTAACGGTTCACAATTCGGTCCTATTATCAATTTCGGTCCCACAACCCGTCCTCCGGGCAGCAGCGCCAGCCGCGAGCGCATTCAAAATGTACCGGCGGGCGCTCCCGCCGGCGCTTACACCTATGACGCCTATGTCGGCGATTATCCCAATGAGATTTGGGATGAAGCTTACTTCGATTTTGAAAAACTTGCGGTATCGGACGGCGGTCCCGTTGTTTCAGACTGGAACAGCTGGGGTGAAGAATTCGGAACATTGTGCAGCGGTGAAGATGTGATGAAAGTCAGTGAATTCAAACTGAATAATCCGTATCCCAATCCCTTCAACCCCGAAACCGTCATCAGCTTCACCATCCCGGCTGAAACCGAAGTCACTCTGATGATTTATAATGCAGCGGGGCGGGAAGTAGCGATATTAGTCGACGGGAATATACCGAAGGGTGAATATTCCATGAATTTCAATGCGGAAAACCTCGCATCCGGCATATATTTCGCCCAGCTAAAGGCTGATAATAATATTCAGACAGTAAAACTACTGCTGGCTAAATAACCTCGTTAAATACATTTTCGGAAAAAACGCAGGCGGCGCCATCCGTCTGCGTTTTTTTATATTGACATTGATATGAAATTGTTGTAAATTTCAATTAGTGTTGATTCGGTGTAATAATGTTTGATTTTGAACTATACCGCCGGGAGAGACTTGCTCGAATAAATTCAGAGATCATCAGATTTCAGGATTTGCTGGGAAGGCGCAGTGATATTAAGAAAGCGATATTATTCGGCAGCTGCGCTGCCGGTGAAATGAACGCCTTCAGCGATATCGATCTGATTGTCGTCATGGAAACGGAGAAGAATTTTTCTCAAAGGCAGGATGACATTTATCTTTATTTAAATCCTGAAATTCAAACAGAGGTATTAGTCTACACGCCGGAAGAATTTACACGGTTATCTGCAGAGAGAATTTTCATCCGGCGCGCAGCGGAAACCGGAAAGGTTTTAGTTGAAAGCGGATAGCAGACAGGAAGGGCTCAGATGGCTGGAACAAGCCAAACACGATTTGGAAGACGCCGAGTACCTTCGCACGGGCGGCAGGTATAATTCCGCCTGTTTCATGGCTCAGCAAAGCGCAGAAAAAACGCTCAAAGCATATCTGTATTGGTGCGGTGAAGAGATAGTATTGGGACATTCGACAGCCGAATTAGCTAAAAGATGTTTGAAGCAAGATATGAATCTGGATAAACATCTGAAAAAAATCCCGTTGCTTGATAAATATTACATCCCCACCCGCTTTCCTAACGGCTTGGCGGATGGGGGAATTCCTTTCATGGCTTATGATGAGGATGATGCTGATAAAGCGATTAAAATCGCCCAGGATCTCCAAAATGCAATCGCTGACAAGATGAAAGATGCCTGAAATAATCAAGGATTATGACAAAAATATAATTCGTATAAAAAAGGGGGACCGCGCCCTTATTTTTGGTCAATCCCGTTTATCGGACGGTAACATGTCCTTCGCCCGAGGCGGCAAAGCCGAAGTGATTGAAAATAGAAGGGGATTTTTCAGAAGATATGATTTAGAACTCGATAATCTTGCGGCGGCGGGATTAGCGCATGGAAATAGAATTGAGGAGGTGAGTGATGAATATCGCGGATGCGGAGCTTTCGGATTAGAAGATGCAATCCCTGATGTTGACGGATTAGTGTCTGACAGGCCCGGGCTGATCCTCGCCGTCACTACTGCGGACTGTCTGCCGGTCTTCGCCTATGATAATAATCTTACGACGGCTGGGATCGCTCATGCGGGCTGGAAAGGAGCTGCGGCGGGTATTCAAAGCAGATTGATTGAATCAATGATGAAATTTTCCGGCTCTAAAGCGCGTGATATACATGTCCATATAGGAGCGGGCATCAAACCCTGCTGTTATGATGTTGATAATTCGAGAATTGAAATGTTCCCCCCCGCTCATTTAGATAGTATATTCATACATAGAAACGGGAAATTATACTTGGATCTGTGTTCTGCAGTCTCGCTCAGCCTGATTGAGAAGGGTCTGCCGCAAAGTAATATTACTATCAGCGGAGAGTGCAGTTTTTGCGGGGGAAAGTACCCTTCCTTCCGGCGCATGGGCGCGGAATTTATCACCGATATAGCCTTCATCACCATTCAAGATAATTATTGAATGTTATCCGCTGTCAGCGGATTCGGAATGACATATTTTCGGACAGACTGTAAAGTCTAGCCAAAGATATTTGAAATTTTATATGTGTCACAGAGAACACAAAGATACACAAAGCTAAAGGACAAAGACTCAGGATAATTAACAGGGATTAAGGGGATGAAAGGGATAAAGAATGCAATACGAGGATATCACAAAAAAAATTATTGCTTCGTGTTTTCAAGTATCTAATGAATTGGGTATAGGTTTCTTGGAATCTGTGTATGAAAGAGCCCTGATGATTGTTTTATTTGAGAAAGGTTTTAAAGCAAAGAATCAATGTCCTTTGAAAGTTAATTTTCGAGGATAAATAATCGGTGAATTTTTCGCTGATATTTTTTAGTAGGGGCGGTTCGCGAACCGCCCCTACATCGGAAATTTCTTTTTAAAACTGGTATATCTCAAAGTTACAGGATTACCAGTAGGATTATTAATTAACTTTGGAAA
>JADHWD010000060.1 GCA_016783645.1 bacterium | reverse complement strand
AATGACTCTGTTGATTTAGTCCAAATTTGACCGAAATTCGTAAAATCAGATTTTGTAACATATTGTGTTAATTATACATGGAAATCGGAAAATCGGCTGGATTTCCTAAAAACATAGTAAATCAACAGAATCATTAATGACCTATCATACTTGCTGACCGTGCTAAATGATATGGAAAACACAGCCAGCATAATTGCGTGAAGCTTTTGGATTTTATTCCAGGTTGATAGTATTTTAATAGTCCGGCTTCGTTATAAGGGCTGGCTGTGCCACCCATTTATAATATATACCTGTATTGACAATAATGATTAGCACGACAAAACATCCTAATTTGTCATTGCGAAAGGGTGAAGTCCGCTGTACAGCGGACGAAAGCCTTGTGGCAATCTCTTGTTTTCAATCGAACCAATTTTGAATGTCAATACATATACCCTTTACTGTTCACTGTCAACTGTCAACTACTTGAAAAACATCCTTTGAGTATAATAAGCACATACACGATTCATCTTATCATCCTTTTGATAATATTAGCTTTATCCAGCGGATGTTCCCGGCTGATATCCACTGTGGATTCAACTCCGGAAGAAGTTATCAGCGAGCCGGAATTGAAACTTCCTCCCCGCTCCGCTTTAGACCATTATATCCGGGGCTGGAACTATGAGAATAACGCATTTTACCGCGGAGCTTTGATAGAATACCGCCGGGCGGTCAAATACGATCCCAATTCGGCGGAACTGCATTATAATATCGGCCGGATGTTCTTCATGATGGAAGCTTTGGACAGCGCCGCCGCCGAACTGCAGTACTCTTTATCTCTCGATCCCGATAATTCGGATGCGTTGGAACTTTTTGGGCAGATACGGGTTTTGCAGAATGAATGGCCCGCGGCTTTGGAAGTCTATAATATTCTGTCAAGCAAATATCCTGAAGAATCGACCTACCATTTCCTCAAAGCCGCGGTGTATTTACAATTGGAACAGCTGGATGAAGCGGCCGTTGAATATGAAAAAGTCATGGCTCTTACAGAGGAAAATGAAGAGATTTTAAGCCGCATCGGTAATATTTACACCGCCAAGGAAGAGTATCAGAAGGCGGTCGATTATTATCTGAAAGTATTGAAATTTGACGATACCAATGACGGGATTTATTATCATATAGGGACTTTATACAACCGCCTTGAACAATACGATTCGACCGCTTATTATTTCCGGCGGGCTTTGGAGATTAATCCCCGCGATGTGTACTACAGCGGACTGGCATTCATCCGGTTCAATCACGGCGGCAGGGATGAAGCGGTTGACCTGATGTATGAAGGTATAGAAAAATTCCCGGAATCCGCCCGGCTGCATGACCTGCTCGGCTCATTTTTCTACCGCCGCGGCGATAATTCCGAAGCGCTGAAAATGCTCCATCGCGCGGCGGAACTTGACACCGCTTCGGTCTCTCCCTATATCACCATCGGCATGATTTACCATGATTTGGACAGCGCGGGTCTGGCGGCGGAAGCCTATGAAACCGCTCTGAAGATAGTACCGGATGATCCCTTAGTCCTGAACAATTACGCGTACCTGCTGGCAGAGAAAAACCTGCGGCTCGACAACGCTTATACCATGTCCGCCAAATCGCTTGAATCTGCGCCCGATAATCCCTCCTATCTCGACACTATGGGCTGGATATTATTCAGGATGGGCGAATTGGATCAAGCGGAGGTATATATCCGCCGCGCCCTGGAAATCGACAGCAATCCGGAAATTTATCTGCATTTAGGCGAGATATTGATGGCTAAAGGATCAGAGAGTGAAGCGGTTCAAGCCTTCAAAAAGGGCTTGGAGCAAGACCCTGATAATGAAAAACTGAAGAACAAACTGGGACTTAATTGATGATAAATCCTCATACCGCCGCGGCGGCGCAGCATAGCAGGATAATAACGGCTTTAGGCTCTGGGCTTAGAGCTTTAGGGGATACCGGCAGGTCACACCCGCCTAAAGCGTGCAAGACCTGCCGGAACAAAGTACCAGCCCCTAAACCCCAGCCCCTAAACCCTATTTTTAAAGTAAAAGCGATAAAATTCGGACTGCTATTATTTCTAATCAGCGCCCTGTTTCAGAGTTGCGCGGTATTTCGGCGGGCGGAACCGCCAGCTAAATCCGAAAAGCAGATATGGGATGAAGTCCGCAAAGAATGCGGCGTGATTCATGACTTCTGGGGAAAATGCAATATCACTTTGGAAACGGGGTATTCGGTCATCCCGGTCACCGCTGAAGTGGTTTTCCGGGAACCGGACTGGCTGGTGGTTAGAACCTCAGGGCCTATGAATATCAAATTAGTGGAATTCGCCCTCAAGGGCGATAAATTTCAGATTTATTCGCCCTTCACCAATGAATATGTATCCGGTCATCTCGATTCGGTTGATTTCTCCACCGCTTTTAAAGCGCCTGTTCCCAATATCGATATCCGGACTGTATGGATCCGCTTCTTCAATCCCTTGCCGCCCGATTATAAAATCACCAATCTGGGTTCCTACGGCGGCGATTATGTCCTGATGTATGAAAGCGAAAAAGTGAAACATGAAATATGGGTGAAATCCGGCAAGATGAGGATTGAGCGGGAGAATATTTTCAATAAAGACAATGAACTGCTGGGGTATTATACTTTCAGTAATTTTAAAAAAAGATCCGGTAATATTTTCCCCCGTAAGATTGAGATTGGGGATATTGACGGCGGGTCAATGCTTACTTTGGAATTCGGCATTCATAAAATCAACGAGGGTGTCAACGAATCACAGTTGAATCTCATTGTGCCCCCCGGTACTAACCGGATTTATTTGGGAGGTTTCTGATGAAAATCAGCGTGGTGGCGCCGCTGTATGATGAAGAGGGCTCGCTTAAAGAACTTCACCGCGAACTTAGCGAAGTTCTACAGGGCAGGGAATACGAGATTATCTTCGTCAACGACGGCTCCCGCGACCATTCGTTGGAAATTCTGCGTGAAATAGCGGCGGATGATTCTCATGCGGGAATAATCAGCTTCCGGCGCAACCGCGGCAAATCAGCGGCTATGGCTTCCGGTTTTAGAGAAGCCAAGGGTGATATCCTGATTACCATCGACGCCGATTTGCAGGATGATCCGCATGAAATCCCCAATCTTATAAAGAAAATCGAAGAAGGATTCGATTTAGTGTCCGGCTGGAAACGGAAACGGCGGGATCCTATATCGAAGACTATACCCTCCAGATTATTCAACTGGGTCACCGCTAAATTGACCGGGATACCTCTGCATGATTTCAACTGCGGTCTGAAGGCTTACAAGCGTGAAGTGGTGGAGAATCTCGATGTCTATGGCGAAATGCACCGTTATCTGCCGGTGCTGGCTAAATACGCCGGATTCAAGATAGGTGAAGTGTCAGTTCACCACCGCCCTCGTCTGCATGGCAGAACTAAATTCGGCGTCAGCCGCTTCCTGCACGGATTCCTCGACCTCCTCACCGTCCTCTTCATCACCAGATACACTTTACGCCCTTTGCACCTGTTTGGTAGTTTCGGTATAGTGACTTTATTTTTGGGCATCGCCATCTGCGCTTACCTTTCGGTTATATGGTTCATGGGGACTCCTATCGGTTCAAGACCGCTGTTCTTTCTGGGAATACTATTAATCCTATTGGGTGTGCAGTTTTTCTCCATCGGGCTGTTAGGAGAGATGATCACCCGCTCCTCTATAAAAGAGACTCCCGCATCGGAGTATCTGCCGCCTAAACAGAAACTTTAGGCGCTTACAGTTTATCCGAGAATGTCATTGCGAAAAGCTGAAAGCCTTGCGGCATCTCTCTAATTGATTGTTAATAAGAGAGATTGCTTCGCTTCGCTCACAATGACAAAAGGTGTTCTTCATATTCTCGGACAGACTGCGAAGTAACCTGCCGGGGAGCACGATGAAATACGAGTGATGAGGGCGAAGCATTTTGGGAGGATGATAGATATACGAAGATGATGGTAAAAAATGCTTCGCCCCTACAGGAACATATCTGTGGTGTCGACTCTCCGCAGTCGACACCAATCCTCTCGTTCCCACGCTCCAGCGTGGGAATGCATACAAAGGTGGATTAAGAATCCACCCTACAATTTCAATTTTCAAGGTAATGCTTCGCCCCTACAGGAACATATCTGTGGTGTCGACTCTCCGCAGTCGACACCAATCCTCTCGTTCCCACGCTCCAGCGTGGGAATGCATACAAAATTTTATTTTTTTAGAGAGATTGCTTCAAGACTTTCAGCCTTTCGCAATGACGCTTTCGATTTTTTTAATTCATGATATAACCTTAAATGTCGAAACAGCTAAAAGCTGAGAGCTGAGAGCTGACAGCTAAAATGAAAATCGCCATCCTCGGTCCCGCCTACCCTTTACGCGGCGGCATCGCGCAATACCTCGCCTTACTCTACCGTAAACTGGAAAAACGCGGTCATGATGTCCGCTTCATCTCCTTCCGCAAACAGTTCCCCAATTTTCTCTTTCCCGGTAAAACCCAAATGGAACAATCCGCCTCGGCGGATAAAATACCGGCTGTGGCAATATTCATTCCCTGGAATCCTATAAGCTGGCTTAAGACTTTTAATCATATCCGGCGGTTTAAATGCGATATAGTGGTGATGAAATGGTGGATGCCTTTCTTTGGGCCCGGTTATTTCGCCGTCACCGCTTTACTGAAATTGTTCACTAAAGTCAAGGCTTTGTATATACTCGATAATGTGATACCGCATGAAAAATGGCTGCTGAGTAAATTTTTCACCCGCCTCGCCTTCAATAAAATAGGCGGTTTCATCGCACAATCGGAAAAAGTGGAACGGGAATTTAAGCGATGGTATCCGGCGGGAGCGCGGCGATGGCTTAAGTTAGCGCATCATCCCACTTATGAATATCAAGAAGTATCCGCGCCTTCGATGGAAGAATCGCGGCGGAAACTGGAAATATCCGAAAGCAGAACGATTTTATTTTTCGGCTTCATCCGTAAATACAAGGGTTTGATGACATTACTCAAAGCGTTCCCTGCTTTAATGCGGGAATATGACGGAGATATCCGGCTGGTGATAGCCGGTGAATTCTACGATGAGCGGAAATCCTATGATGAATTCATCGAATCCGCCGGTATCGGCGATAAAGTGACATTATCAGCTGATTTTATCCCCAATGAGGAAGTGGGATATTATTTCGGAGCGGCCGACGCTGTAGTCCTGCCCTATCTTAGCGCATCTCAAAGCGGCATTGTGCAGATAGCCTACGGTTACGGCAAGCCGGTGATTTCCACCGAAACCGGCGGACTGCCGGAAGTAGTTACACATGGAAAAACCGGACTGCTTTGCCCGCCGGATGACAGTGAAGCTCTGACGGAAACTATAATCAAGTTTTACCAGCAGAAAGATTCAATCCCGTGGGAGAAAAATATTACCGAAGCCCGCAGGCGCTTCACTTGGGATAATCTAATTGATGCGATTGAAGAATTCGCGGAACAGGGATAAAATACTGAATACTGAATAGTGAATGATGAAAGGTAGGTCAGGGGTTTATCCCCTGACATCTAAAGCGGGGGTATAAATCCCCCGCCTACCAATCCAAATCTTCATATGGAAACAACTACTACGGTCAGTACATTTACCCTTTACCCATGACCCTTTACCCTCTTTTATGAAAATACACGGCGACAACCGGCTTTACTGGCAGTATCAATATGACATCACCGCCAAGCATCTCCTGCCTCTTTGGGAAAGCTGGGGATTGAATCTGCGCGGCAAGAAGGTATTGGAAATCGGCGCGGGAGAAGGCGGTATCGTATCATATCTGGCGGACAACGGCGCTTTCTGCACAGCTTTGGAATACGATTCCAATAGGGCGGAAATCGGACGGAATCTGACCGGAAGGAATATTGAATTTATCACCGGCGATATCTGCCAGCTGGACGAACATAAGAAATTTAAAGGACCGTATGATTTTATCGTCTTGCGCGATGTTTTAGAACATCTGCCGGATAAGTCCGGGGCAATGTATAATATATCCGCGTTGATGCACGATGAGTCCTATTTGTTTTTAGAGACTTGCCCCTGGCATATGCCCTTCGGCGGGCATCAGCAGGTATTAAAATCAGCTTTAGGGAAAATACCATTTCTGCATCTTCTGCCCAAGTCTTTATATTTCAGATTGTTAGAACAAAGCGGCGCGCCTGACTTCATCATCGACGATTTGAAAATGGTATATCACTGCCGCAATACGACAGGACAGGTTCTTTCGCTGGTCAAAGATGCGGGAATGCGGATAATTAAACGGCAGGCGTATATTTCCAATCCCGCTTATAAAATTCGTTTCGGTCTGCCGGTGATAAAAGGAAATTTGCTTGGGCGGATACCGTTCCTGCGGGATTTCTTGATATCAAGTATATATTTACTGCTTAAGAAACAGTGATTCGTACTTGATTGTTAACATTTTAGTTTTATAAAAAATCACTATCACCGTCATTCTGGCAAGCGAAGCGCGTCCAGAATCGGCGCATTGTCATTAATTGCAGCCGATTCCGGACAAGCCGGAATGACGAATATGGGTGCTTTTTAAATAAGGCTCTACGCCTCGTCCAGGACTGCGCCCGGAAGAGGGGGCTTCGCAGTTGAAATTTTTTTGAACCGCTGATGACGCTGATAAAAGAATGATTCGGGATGTGCTGTCAAGTGTCCCCACTTGACAGTATTTCCTATAATTTTCTTACTTATGTGTTGCGTCAGGTGAGGACACCTGACGCCACGATTTTTGTGTTTAATGACGAATATGGGTGCTTTTTAAATAGGGCTCTACGCCTCGTCCGGGACTGCGCCCGGAAGAGGGGGCTTCACAGTTGAAATTTTTTTGAACCGCTGATGACGCTGATAAAAGAATGATGACACTGATATTCTAATCAGCGGAATCAGCGTAAATCAGTTCTTATCAGCGGTTCGAAAAGAAAAAACATTCTGAAAATATCGACTTTTTTTTGTCGATGTCGCAGCGGTAAGCGCCTAATGTTACAATAATGAAAATAATCCCCCTTAGTAGGGGCGAAGCATTTTTAATTAACAATAAAAATATTAATCACTTATAAAAATGCTTCGCCCTTACGAACGCATAAAAAAACGCTTAATTAAGCGCTTATGCCCTTAGTCCCCCTTTACTAAAGGGGGGGAGGGGAGATTATTAAATGATGTTAATCAAAGCCGCTCATACTGCTGTTGAATTTCTGATTGTGGAATAATCATATTGAAATCCAAGCGGAATAAATATCCCTCTGTAGATATCATCGTCCTCAATTTCAACCGCTGTGATGATACTTTGCAATGTCTGGAGTCGCTGGTGGAATTGGATTATCCCAATTTCCGGGTGACTTTAACCGATAACGGTTCGACTGACGGCACAGTGTCAGCGGTGCGGATGAAATACCCTAAGGTGAACATCATCGCCTTAAAGGAGAATCTCCGTTTCGCAGGCGGTAATAATACTGCTATGAAGCGGGCGTTAAAAGAGGGATTCGACTATGTTTTGTTGTTGAACAACGACACGATTGCGGATGATGATTTCCTCAAATATATGGTTCAAGCCGCTGAATTATCGCCGAAAATCGGAATGGTATGTCCCAAGATATATTATCATGTTCCGCCGGATGTGATATGGTTCGCCGGGGGGAAGATTAATCTGAATTTCGCTTATGCCCGGCATATCGGGATTGGCAAAAAGGATTCAGGACAGTTCAATTCCGCCGGAATAACCGGCTGGCTGTCCGGCGCATGCCTATTGATTAAAAGAGAAGTGATTGACAAAGTCGGATTTTTAGATGACGGCTTCTTTTTATATTCCGAAGATATGGATTACAGCCTGCGGGTGCGGAAAGCGGGATATGAATTGTATTATCAACCCAAAGCCTTCATCTGGCACAAAGTATCCCGCAGCACTCCCACTTTGCGCAAGCATTTACTCAGATTGAAAGCCTGGCAGAGGGTAATCAACAAGCATTCGCCGAAATATCTACGCCCGTTACAATGGTCATTTTTAGCGCTGGAATTGATTCCGTTAGCGCTGGGGTTTATTCTCCGCAGACTGCGGTTTCTAAGAAAGGGAATTTGATTTGGATTTGCGCCGGCATCTGGTAAAAGGTGTATGGGCTTTAGTTGACAAAGGATTCTCCGGGCTCTACGGCTTCGCATTATTATTTTTGGTGGTGGGACAGCTGCCGCGGGAAGAATACGGCACTTATGTATTGGCTTTCACTGTCACCAATTTTGCCCTGCTGTTCAATAAAAGCTTCGTCCTGTCGCCGTTGACTAAATATGAAGCTGAAGGCGTGCCGCGCCCGCAGATGCTGGGGAATGTGTTCTTATATTCGCTCACCGGGCAGATAATATTAGCCGCCCTGATTTTCAGTCTGTCATCGGTATTAGCGGATTTGCTCAATGCGCCGGGCTTGGAGCAGCTTTTAAGATTAGTGCCCTTGGTTATCCTGGGATTTTTTTTCCGCGATTACAGCATCGCCTACCTGCAGGCTCACCAGCGGGTTAAAACTATGGTGATGGTGGATGCGGTCTATTTTGGATTATGTTCGGCGATATTCGCCTATTTCGCGGCCACCGGTACATTCGATAGAGCGGTGCAAGCGGTCTATGGACACATCATCGCTTCGTCTATCAGTTCCTTAACCGCGTTTTTTCCCGTGGCTAAAGGGATGCGGATAAATTTCAAGCCTTCGATGAAAGAATTCAAGCGGATGGTGAAATTCGGACGCTATTCCTTGAGTTTAGGCATAGGCGAAATCACTTTCTATCAGCTCGATTTAACCCTGCTGGCATACTTCTATTCACCGTTGGTAGTGGCGCAGTACAACGCCGCCAAACTGATATACAGGTTATATACGCTGCTGTCCCAGAGCCTCAATCTCTTGATGTTCCCCGGCGCATCGAAATTGAGTTCTCAGAAACGCCTGCCGGATTTGAAAGAAGTGTATGAGAAAGTCATCGCCTATTATTTCCTCCTGATTATCCCTTTGAATATCGCTTTGTTCATCTTAGCGGAAGTGTTTTTGAATCTGTTATACGGCGGGAAATATCCCGATTCCGTCCCTATCCTGCGGATTTTCCTGATGTTAAGTTTCCTCGAACCACTCTACAGCATCAGTCTGGTGGTGTTGTATGGATTGGGCAGACCGGATAGAGTGTTTAGACCTATGTTATGGACTGTCCCGGTATTTATATTATCCAATATAATATTAATCCCCCGTTTGGGAGCTATAGGCGCCGCGGTCAGCTTCGGCATCGCTAATATATTGATAGATTCATACTTCCTGAAATCGTTGAAGGAGATCATGGGAGTCACTTTATCGGGAATATTCACGAGGATGTTGAATATTATACGGGTGGTATGTTCATTTGCGTTTAAAAAAATTAGAGATTGATGCGCCTTTGGCGTGCAGCGAAGCATGAAAAGAATCTCGAAGGCGAACACATGGGTTCGCCCCTACATTCCCTGATATCTGCATAGTCATGCGTCCCCGCATGACACTAAGGTATTGTATTTATTATATATGATGTCGACTACGGAGAGTCGACACCACAATGAACTAAACCCTATTTTCAGATTAAAGTCTGTTCTCCTATTTAGCTTTTACTGCTTGGGAATATTTTGTAGGTTCCTATAAGAGCGAACCATTTTTTACGGCATATATAATATTGTTACTGTTAGTCAAAATGCTTCGCCCCTACAACGGAACGCATTCAACAAGGTGCGGCGGATTAGGAACCCGCTCTACCCTATTTTTCCTGAGACTTTCAGCCTGAGACATTATTTACAAAAATATACACATGAACAAATCACATAACAGCGGATCCAAGTCATTAATATCCGCCCGCAATATCTCAATTTCGCTTTTCAGATTAGACAGCGGCAATGTTCAGCTGGAATCGCATCTATTGGACCCATTCCATCTGATAAGACTCACTATCGAGATAGATCCTGAAAGCCGGACGATATTGGTGAGCGAGGCGGAGATGGCGAATTTTCCTCATGAGATTTGCCCCCGGGTGTTATCCAAAGCGCGCAATATCGCCGGTCTGAAAATAGCGAGGGGAATAATGAAGGAATTAGCGGGAAGGCTGGGAGGTTCTACGGGATGTGTGCATTTACGGGAACTGGCGATGGAGACAGTCAATTTCGCCGCCACCGCTTTGACCAGTTTCGGCAAGGAATATGGTTTGATGAGCCGGGAATTGGGTCTGATTCCCGATGAAGAACGGCGGCAAATCCTGCAGGAATCCTTGAAAGACACCTGCCATGTATATAAAAGATAATTTGGGTTCTTCGCCGAATAATATGGGTAAATATTGCAAAATCTTCGTAAGCCAGCGTTTTAATTCAAGCAGTTTGTTATAATCAGCGGCTTTGATTCTAATTATTTTATAATCCCCCCTTCCCCCCTTTAGTAAAGGGGGAGTTGCTTTTCCCCCTTTGTTAAAGGTGGAGTTGCTTTTTCCCCCTTTTTTAAAGGAGGACTAAGGGGGATTACACATTATTATCCCCATAAAAACCGCGAAGCGCCATTTTTTTACCCTTGACCCTTTACCCTCTATAATATGGAAAATCTTCATGGACAATTCGGAACTTCTCCAACCCATAAAGACTCGGATTTCACAGCTGTTCGGTATCGATTATCCTATAATTCAAGGCGGAATGATATGGGCGGCGGGCTGGAAACTATCTTCCGCAGTATCTAAAGCCGGCGGATTAGGATTGATCGGCGGCGGCAGTATGGACGCGGAACTATTCCGCCGGCATATTAAAAAGTGCAGAGCCGCAGTCGATAAACCCTTCGGCGTCAATATACCATTGATGTATAAGCACGCTCCCGATTTAATGCGGGTTACGATGGAAGAAGAAGTGAAAATTGTGTTCACTTCGGCGGGTAATCCTAAAAAGGCGGCGGAATTTCTGAAATCCGCCGGAGTACAATGGGCGCACTGCGTTCCCACCGTAAAAATGGCTTTGAAAGTCCAGGATGCGGGAGCTGACGCAGTGGTGGCGGAAGGGACTGAAGCGGGCGGACATAACGGATTCGACGGTATCACCACTTTCTGCTTAATCCCGCAAGCGGCGGATGCGCTGGAAATACCCTTAATCGCCGCCGGAGGCATCGCCGATCACCGGGGATTCTTAGCCGCGATGATATTAGGCGCCGACGGAGTCCAAGTGGGAACACGCTTCGCCGCATCGATAGAATCCTCCGCACATGAAAATTATAAGAAAGCGGTGGTGGAAGCGGAAGACACCGATGTCTACTTAGGATTCAAATCAGTCGGGCCTGTCAGTATGGTTAAAACCGCTTACGCTGAGAAGGTGAAACAATCGGAATGGGGAGGCGCCGGTATAGAACAGCTTAAGGAATTGTACGGAAGCGGACGGGGACGATTGGGTATATTTTTAGGCGACGGCGAAGAAGGGATGTTTGAAGCGGGGCAGTCAGCCGGATTAGTCAAGAATATCGAATCGGCCCAAGACATTGTCAAAGACTTCGTCCAAGGATACTGGAAGAAAATTAAAAATAGTGAATGAAAAATTTTAAATGAGGATATTTGGTATGTGGTATTTGATATGTGATATGAAGCGGGAGAGATTTCACACCCTTTTCATGAGACTAGAGACCTGAAATTTGAGACTATTTTTAGCATTTTACCCCGCAATTTATTATATTGATTAATATACGAACTACTTAGGAGCCTGTCATGTTAAAATTCAGTAAAAGCCTTCCAATAATCATATTTATCGTTATTTTGATCGGCTGCACCAAGCCTGAAACCTGGGAATTGAGTTCCCAATACCGGCAGTACAGTCATTACCGCGACCGCAACACCAGAGCTTACGCGCTTATTGTCACTACTAATGATGAAGAGACATTACGCCGCATCGCAGAATATTACTACGATAAATTCAGCGATCCGGAAAAGCGGTTGATTGTGGACTTTTTCGATGACCGCCGCTCTACTCCCGATTATTCCAACGGAATGGAGTTAAACGAATTCCAGGAAGACCATTTGATAGCGCATTTTGAGGACGATCCCTTCTTAGAAAGGAAGTATTTTGAGATGAGATGATAAGGGTAAGCGGAATGCGGAAAGAGGATGAAGATTCACAGGCTATTAAGGCTGTCAAATTCGAAAATCGAAATCCGAAATTCGAAACACAGTGACCAGTGACGAGTGACAAGTGACTATTTATTATTCGTTTAATTCGTTGTGAATCTCATATCCGCGTTCCGCATTTAATAGCCTAAATAGCCTTAATAGCCAGTGAATCATTTTCCCGTCAGGTTACGGACTCTGTCCTTGAAACCTGGCGGGAACGAAACGACTGGCTCTTTATCCGCTTAATCTGCTGTGAATCACCTTCTCCACCGCCTTCAATAGTCTATCCCTGATAAATCCGCTCCGCAAAGTGAATTTCGCCTGAATATGATCGCAGGCGGTGCAGTCCAAGCATTTGATGCAGTTGCTGGATTCAATCTCTTCAGTCACATCCAATCCCATGGGGCACAAATCATCGCATTTTTCACAGCCGGAACACTGCGGTTTGGGGATTTCCAGCTTTAAAAAGCTGATTTTATTGAACCAGGAGAATATCAATCCCATGGGGCAGACTGTCCGGCAGAACGGCCGTGTGGCGAACACCATCCACAACAAAAATCCGGCTAATATCACCATCTTCGTCCAGAACCAGAATCCGATTTCGCCGGGCAGTATGGCCGGCTGGTCGAAGGCGGGATTGATGGGATTCCACAGCGCCCAGGGGATAGCGCCGATCAATCCGCCGTAGGGGCACAACTTGCTGAACCAGTGCACCCCGGTGATATAGGGCAGAATTATCACTAATAATATAAGACTCACCCACCTGAGATGCTTCAAGAATTTAGGGATGCCGAATTTGCGGCTTCTTATCTTAAACATCATGTCCTGAATCCATCCGAAGGGGCAGATCCATCCGCAAGCCGCCCGTCCGAATAATATACCTATCAGCGCCACATAACCGAAGACATAGAAGGGGAATTGATGATTGCTGGCGAAAGACTGCATGATGCCGATGGGGCAAGCCAGCGTGGCGAAGGGGCATGAATGGCAGTTCAATCCCGGCACGCAGATGGAGCGCAAGGGCCCGTCATACAGCGTTTTAGTCCAAATAGCGTTTATATAGTGATTGGTGAAAATCACACCTAAGCCTACTTGAGCGTATCGCCGCCATTTTAACAGCGGCGGTTTCAAGTTCCAGGGGCGGGATGGAAGCGGCTGGATTTCCACCTTCTCCGGTTTAGGGCTGGGTTTGTCGGCGTATTCCAAGGCTTTGGTGGGGCAGAACTTGGCGCAAAACGGGTCGCCCTGGCATAAATCGCACTTTAAGACTTCCTTAGTTTCCGGGTCGATGATGATGTTTCCGAAGGGGCAGGCGACGGCGCACATACCGCTGTTCATACACTTCTTCTTGTCATATTCTACAACGCCGGTCTGTTCATTTAACGCTAACGCGCCTGAAGGGCAGGCCCTGACACAGGCCGCATCATCGCACTGCTGGCATACCACCACCACGCTGATATCATCGTCGTAGCTGTAAGCCTTGATATACGAAGGGGACGGTCTGCCGTCTTTCTTCCGATGAGCGAAGGCGCAAGCCAATTCGCAGGACTTACAGCCGTTACATCGTTCCTGGGTTATGATTAACCGTTTATCGCTCATTATTTAAACTGAAAACAGGGTAAAGGGTCAAGGGTAATGGGTCAAGAAAAGACAAACTAAAAAAATACCGTCATTTCGGCTTGCCCGGAATCGGTTGAATAAACAGTGCTGTCAGGTGTCCTCACCTGACAGAAACTTGATTTACCTTGAAAATAGGGTTTAGTTCATTGTGGTGTCGACTCTCCGCAGTCGACACCATACATAATATAAACAATATCTTAGTGTCATGCGGGGACGCATGACACCACCAGGAACTGTGCTGGCAGGCGTCCCCGCCTGCCAGTA
>JADHWD010000059.1 GCA_016783645.1 bacterium | reverse complement strand
CGGAAAACACAACCGACAGCTTCTTCAGTGTAATACTTGCAAAAAACGGTTCTCTGAAACTCGAAACACGGCTTTCTTCGGTTGCAAATACCCCGCTAATACCATCCAGATGATCATCAGTTTGGCGGCGGAGGGCAATTGTGTCAGAGCCACGGCGCGCATCCTGGAATTGGATAAAGACGCGGTTAACCGGGTGATAAAAAAAGCGGGTAAACATTGCGCCCGTATTCTCTCCAACCTCATTAATTCTTTGCAGTTAGAGGAATTCCAGCTGGATGAACTGAGGTCTTTCATTCAAAAAAAACGGCTGTTTCCGAGGAAGACCGCCAACGGGGATACGGAAAGACATGGATATGGACCGCCATAGACCCGGAATTGGACTACTCTGTAGTCCATAAGGTTCGTAAAAACAAGCAGGTAGTCAGAATAGACCGAAAGATTATTTATGGTAATCCTCAACTCATCGAAGAACGGTTGGAGAGGTCGCCCAGCAATAAGATCAACACCTCTTACATCGAACGATCAAACGGGACGCTTGGTCAACACAACGGTAACTCGCATCGCAAGAGCCTGTTTTTCGCTAAGGAAAATGAATCGTTTGAAAGTAGAATTGCAATAACTATTGCCTATTATAATTTGGTAAAACCGCATATACTTTAATTATAAATCCGGATAGGACTACGACACCAAGAACACCGGCACAAGTTGCAGGAATAGCAGATGCGCCTTGGAGCGTAACCTACTTACTCGCAATACCAGAATTAACACAATGATTAAGGGACACTACCCTATATTGTAAGGGATTTTAAATTCAAAACAATAAACGCCTTTTTCGTTAGAAAAAGCGCCTTGAGGTCCGAAATTGTCATAAAATGGAACTTCTATCTTATCTGAATCCCTTAAGATTTGACATTTTAAACTGCCTCGGGCAGGCAATGTATCCCGGGGAATTCCGTCCGGCTGCCTATCCGGTGACAAAGAAGGAACATGAAATGTTCCGCCGCCATAGAAAAGATATCCATGACTTCGCGTTTTCCTGCATTTTTCATCAGTATAAAAATCTGCGCCGGACATGTGGATTTGCCTCGCCAAGCCCTAGTTATTCGTGCGCAGCAAGATGTAGAGATAAGAAGAATCATTCATGACGCTCATCGATAGATTTTCATCTTTCAAATATAGAAAGGATGAAATTTTCCATTCCTGTGATATGCCGTCGATCACTATCAAATTTTTAGCTTATTCGCTCTCTATCACAATCTCCCGGCATCCTATTGCGGTGGCGGCGAGTGATATGAGCGTGATTATTGATGTGAATTTTATAATATCTTCCTTATTATTTACTGGCTCTAAGTATTTGGGGATGATATGATATAGTGTTTGATTCAAAGGAAAGATAAAAGGTTTAAAAGATAGTGAACGGTAAATAGTAAATTATACTGTTCCCAGCGGTTTGAAATATTTTCCGGCTATGTGAAACCGGGGCGCTGACTCCCGGAATCCGCCGACATTTGATAAATTCAAAAATACATCTTATCTTTTAATGAACAAAATGCGCTTTTGGTGCGCAGTTTACCTTGGAAAATAGCTGTCAGTAGTCAGCTGTCAGCTGCTAGTAATCCGTTCCAGTCAGGTTTCAATCACCATTATCAGGAATTATTAGACAGAGAAATGAATGGGTAGTGTCCCTTAATCATTGTGTTAATTCTGGTATTGCGAGTAAGTAGGTTACGCTCCAAGGCGCATCTGCTATTCCTGCAACTTGTGCCGGTGTTCTTGGTGTCGTAGTCCTCTATCCGGATTTATACTTAGAGTCATATGCGGTTTTACCAAATTCTAACCCGGACGAGCCGGAACCCAAAAAGGCACATGACTCAAGGCTCATGACTTTAGACTTTGGACTTTAGTAAAAACAAAAAGTACAAAATCCGAAGCTCGAAATCCGAAACTGACAGTTTTTGACTTGCAGCTCGAAACTCGCAGCTCGAAACTTTTAAAAAATATCTTGATACACGATTTTCTGCCAGAAAAAGCAAGAAAATCAGAATTAAGGTAATAATGGATACAGGATTTGTTAACACAAAAGTATTAGTTAATTTCGAGCATGTTTTTTTTTCATTGAGTTGAACATACTCAAATATAATGAATAATCACAATACATGCAAGAAACAACTCAATTATTAAGGGACATATCTTGACCTTTTACCCTTTTCCCTTTACCCTATTTTCCGATTAAACTTTTCAAAGGCGGATCCCATCTTAACGGGAACCACTTTACCATATGAAGATATACCGCTTTATCTATAATACTACAGTTGTGCCTTTCATGCAGATTGGATTCAGGCTTGCAGGTTGTTTTCATCGTAAAGTGCGGGAGGGTCTGCGAGGCAGGTCGAGAGTTTTACCTGAAATCCGGCGATGGCGGGAGAATCATAAAGGCGGATTAATAATCATCCACAGCGCTTCCGCCGGCGAATTCGAAGCTTCCGTTCCTCTTATTGAACAGTTGAAAAACAGAGGGATATTAACGGTATCCACTGTTTTTTCACCTTCCGGTTACCACCGGGCGGTTAAAACCGCTGTATCAGACTTAATACTATACCTCCCGGCGGATTCCCGCAAAGAAATCAATCGATTTTATGACATACTCCTACCTGATCTGCTGGCGATAAGCAAACATGATTTTTGGCCGAATCTGATTTGGGAAGCTGAAAGGCGTAAAATACCGACGCTGTTGATCAACGGCAATCTGCCGGAAAAATCATCCAGGATGAACGGTATCCTTCAGGGATTTTACCGCGTGACTTTGAGCTCACTCACTCATATTTATGCGGTAAATCGTTCTCACGCTGAAAGATTTAAAAAACTTCTACCCGCCTCCCGCAATATCTCATCTTTCGGCGACACCCGCTTCGACAGGGTCGTTTCGATAGCTAAGAATTCGGAAATTCCGCTCCCACTGCAGTTCCGTCAAGGTCCGGTATTCATCGCTGGTTCGGTATGGCTGCAGGAACTATTCGTCCTCGAAGTGTTCCTTGATTTCAAACGGGAACATCCGGAATGGAAGCTCATTTGGGTGCCGCACGAACCCTCGGAGAATCACATTGAAACTGTCTCTTTAAAACTGCATACTGCGGGATTTCCTCCGGTTAAGTTTTCCGAAATCGAACCTGATTCCGATAATGAAGTTCTCATTATGGATAAAGTCGGATTTCTACCGCCGTTGTACCGTTATGCGGAATTGGCTTTTGTCGGAGGCGGATTCGGCAAAGGTGTGCATTCGGTGATTGAACCGGCGGCGTTCGGCATACCTGTTTTTTTCGGACCGAATTATCAGGTAAGCGCGGAGGCTTCCGCTTTAGTGGAATGCGGCGGAGGATATGGAGTCAAAAACCGCCGGGAGTTTGAAGAAGTTTTCAACCGCCACGCTTTAGTTCAAAAGACGCGCAAAGAAGCCGGACGGAAGGCTTTACAGCTGGTAAATCAGAGGACCGGAGTCACCGAACTCCTGATGAATGAAATTGAAAAATATATCTTACCCGTCTGATTTTTTTCATAAATTGCAACTAATATGCAAAAATAGCAGTCTAATAATTAAAGCGCTTTGAAATAGATAACGGGGTCTTTATGACCCTTTTTTAAGCTCAAAACTTAGCCAAAGATATTTGAAATTTTATATTTGCCACAGAGAATATAGAGATACACAAGGCTAAAGCCTAAAGCCCAAAGCCCAAATTAACAGGGATTAAGGGGATAAAAGGGATAAGAATTAATTGTAAGGGCAAATTAAATGCTTCGTCCCTGCTTTGGAAAAACCCATTAGAATATCGGAGATTTAATAACAGGATTTCATCGAATATTGAATAAATTCAATATTTTATCCCTTTCATCCCTTTCATCCCTGTAAATTTTAATAATTGGAAATGTTAATGTAAGAGATGAACTCTTACATCGAATGAATAAGTATCTAAAATCTTATAGTTATTCTTGACGCCTCCGAGATGATTTCCCTGAAAAAAGTAAAATATTCCTACAGCGGCAGACTTGCGGTCGAGGATGTAAGCATACATTTTGCATCCGATGAGCGAGCCGCGGTCATGGGCGCTAACGGCAGCGGTAAATCCACTTTAGCCCTGCTCATCAAGGGACTGCTGACGCCCGATGAGGGTAACATCCTGATCGACGGACTGCCTACGGGGGAAATCAACCCGGGTAAAATCGGCTTCGTTTTCCAGAATCCGGAAAATCAATTAGTAGGGGCTACAGTGGAGCGGGAGATTGCGTTCGGACTGGAAAATGCGGGAATGGAGCGGCGGAAGATGATAAAGAGAGTGGATGAAATCCTCGAACAATTCGGATTGGAGAGATACCGGAAACATCCGCCCCATAAATTGTCCGGCGGACAGAAGCAGATGCTGGCGTTAGCGGCGGTGATGGTTTTACAGCCGCAATGGCTGATCCTGGATGAACCCTCATCTTTATTGGATTCAGCCGCCAAATCTGATTTCTTACATTTAATATTCAATATACATCCTAAAACAGGAATAATTTTTATCACTCAGGACGCCCTTGAAGCTTCAGTGTTTCCCAGACTGATTATAATGAATCAGGGGCGGATTTTTTACGACGGCGGTTTTGACTCGTTTTTTAAAGAGCATGACGCTCTTAATCAAGCTGGGATTGAACCGCCGGTGCGCTTTGCGCTGGAACAGCGGCTGGCAGTTTGAACTTTTCACCGACAGGAGGTCTATATGCGCATAAAATTAGATAAAGTGACTTACACATATCCTCATTCCCGTTATCCGGCGCTGGATAATGTGTCGATAAGTTTTGAGGAAAACGGATTTGTCAGTCTTATAGGGCCGATCGGATCCGGTAAATCCACATTATTGACGACATTGATGGGGTTAGTGATTCCCGGTTCAGGCAGAGTGTATGTTGACGGGAGCGTGATGCCTAAACGGGGCAAAGAATTGCGGGAACACCGCCGCAAAGCAGGTATGGTGTTTCAATTTCCCGAAATGCAGATATTTGAATCGACAGCTCTGCGGGAAGTGATGTTCGGATTGCGGAATTTTGAATTTCCCGCAGATGAGATTGAGGAGAGAGCTTTTTCCGCGCTGGATATGGTGGGTCTGCCGCCGCATCAATTCGCCGGCCGTCCGCCTTTTGAGATGAGCGGTGGTGAAAAACGCAGGCTGGCGCTCGCCTCAATATTAGCCCTTCGGCCGGAATTCTTGTTATTGGATGAACCGACTGCAGGGTTGGACGCCCGGGGGAAAATACTGCTCAAAGATATACTGGGACAGTATCAAACCGGCGGGGGAAGTGTAATATTAGTCACGCACGATTTGGACCTGGCAGCTGAACTTTGCCGGAGAGTGGTGATAATGTCCGACGGGCGTATTTTGTACGACGGATCGCGGGAAGTGTTCTATGATTTCTTCATGATGAAAAAAAGCCGGTTGAGACCGCCGGAATTAGTATTAGCCTGGGAAAATTTCCGGATGGAAAAAAAAGTCCCAAACCGGAGAGTATATTCCATCTCGGAAGCGCTGGCGGGGATAACAAATTCTCTGTAAAAAGCGCAGCTTATTTTATTTTTCAGAGTCTAATAAGTAAAAGCGGTTTTTATCTCAAGGGGCAAAGCATTCTGACATAATGGTGAAATAAACTTATGCAACAACAAAAATGCTTCGCCCCTACTTGTGAACTTATTATATAAAGCGAAATCTATATCCCACCTTACAACTTCATGCTTCACATTCGCGGGATTTATTAAAATTTGAAAGAGACGGGATCTTATGTTTCTCTTAAAAGGAAAAACACTGCTGCCTTTTTTGTTAGCGGCGATGATAGCGGTGTATGGCTGCGGTAAAGGCAACGCCGGAGATGAAAATGCCGGTAATACCGAAAAAGATTCTACTGCGATCGCCGACAGCGCTTCGTCAGACAGCGCCTCTGCGAAAGATAAAAAGGGCAAAGGTTCGAAATCCAAGAAGGACGGTGATCAGGAAAATTCGGAAATCGAATTGATTCCGGTGGAAGTTCAATCCGCTGTCCGGGGCGATATCGCTCACTACCTGCAGTTGTCCGCCAACTTGAAAACCGAGGAAGAGGTTGCGGTTTATCCTGAAATCGGCGGCATCGCTAAGAGCATCCTTAAGGATGAAGGCGACCGGATAGAGGAAGGCGGCACTCTGATCGTTCTCGACGATGAAGAGAAGATACTCGACAGAGATGCCGCGCTGATAGACTATCAGCAAAAGCAGGCGGAATTCCAGCGCGCTAAGGATTTACGGACGCAGAATCTGATTTCCCAGGAAGAGTTCGACTTAGCGAAATTCAATATGGAATCCAAGCGGATTAACTTTGAACGGGCGGAATTGAATCTGCGCCGCACCAGGGTGCTCGCTCCTATTTCGGGTTACATCGCTCAGCGTATGGTCAACCGCGGCGATTTGGTAAATACGAGTTATCAGCTTTTCCAGTTAGTTGATCCCAGCGATATGATCGCCGAAATCCACATCCCGGAAGCGGAAATTCCCCGGATTGATAAACAGAAGAAGGTTGAAGTGTCCTGCGATATATTCCCCAATAAAAAATTCGCGGCTAAGATAAAGCGGATCTCACCGGTGGTGGACACCAATTCCGGAACTTTCAGGGTCACTATCGGAATCCACGATGAAGAAGAGTCGCTTAGACCGGGGATGTTCGTCAATGTTAAGGTTATCACCTCCGTCCACCGCGATGTGGTGCTGGTATCCAAGCAGGCGGTGGTCTATGAAAATGACCTTCCTTTTGTCTATATGGTACACAATGATACGCTGGCGTTGAAGATGAGGCTGAAGAGCGGATTCGATGACAACCGTTATATTGAATCTTTGGAAGGCATAATGCCGGGCGACCGTATTGTAGTTGTAGGGCAGTCGGGTTTGAAGGACAGCGCCACTGTGAAGATAATCGATTTAGAGCAGATTCGTAAAGATGCTTTGGAGATGGCGCAGGCTAACGGTGATAAATTGGAGAAAGAACGCGGCGGCAAGTCCGAAGAGGATGCGGAGAGTGAATCAGATGAATGATGACAAACGGCTCAGCCTGCCGGTCAAAAGGCCGGTAGCGGTGCTGATGGTGGTAGTCGCTGTCGTAGTGTTCGGTTATGTCTCCTATAATCGATTAGCGCTCAACCTGATGCCCGACATCACTTATCCTACGCTCACTGTCAGGACGGAATATCCGGGCAATGCGCCGGAGGAGGTGGAATTAGCTATTTCACGACCGCTGGAGGAAACCCTGGGAGTAGTGAATGATCTGGTGTCGATAAGCTCCATTTCCCGCAACGGGATGTCCGATATCATCATCGAATATGACTGGGATACGGACATGAACACCGCCACTCAGGATATCCGCGAAAAAATCGACCAGGTGTTTTTACCTGAAGAAGCCAGCCGTCCTATTATTCTGCGTTACGATCCCACGCTTGATCCCATCCTCAGGGTGGGTCTATCCGGCAGTGATGATTTGTTCTTCCTGCGGCGGATAGCGGAGGATGAATTCAAGAAGAAATTAGAGCAGATGCCCGGTGTGGCGGCGGTTAAGGTTAAGGGCGGATTTGAAGAAGAGATATTGGTGGAAGTTGACCAGGAAGCTTTAGACCGCCTCAATTTAAGTATCGAAGAGATAAACCGGCGGCTGTTTAATGAAAATGTCAACATCGCCGGCGGCGATTTAAAAGAAGGCGACACCGAATATGTAGTCCGCACATTGAACCAGTTCAAGACTCTAAAAGAGATTGAAGATATTATAATCGCTATGCGTGGCGGCGCTAAGATATACCTGCGTGATATAGGGAAAGTGCGCAAGATGCCCAAGGAACTAGAAGTCATCACCAAGGTCAACGGAAAATTAGCGGCGGAAATTGAGATATATAAAGAGGCGGACGCAAATATCGTATCAGTGGCGGAAGAGGTCAAAACGGCGGTTTTCGGCACGCCGGAACAGCAGGCTTATGTTACCAATCTGCAAAAAGAGAAAGAGAAGCCTCCCGTACCTCCCGATAGTTTGAAAAAAGAAGATAAAGAGAAATCCAAGAAGCGGGGCAGGGGAGGTTCCCCGGGCGGCGGAATGTTACATGAAAAAATGACTAATTTTATGGCTTACAGCCTCCCGAAAGATATCAAAGCCGACATTATATCCGATCAGTCGATTTTCATCAAACAGTCCATCGCCGAAGTCCGCAGCGCCGCCGTAATCGGCGGAATATTAGCGGTCATCGTATTGTTCTTCTTCCTCCGTAATTTTGTATCCACCATCATAGTGGGAGTTTCCATCCCTATCTCCATCATCGCCACTTTCGCCCCCATGCACATATTCCATGTATCTCTCAATATCATGTCTTTAGGCGGATTAGCTCTCGGAGTGGGTATGTTAGTGGATAACTCCATCGTGGTGCTGGAATCGATATTCCGCTGCCGTGAGGAGGGTGACAAGCTTGGGGAAGCGGCGGTCCGCGGCACTAAGGAAGTCCGCGCCGCCGTGATAGCTTCCACATTAACTACCATCGCGGTGTTCTTCCCCATTGTGTTCGTCAAAGGTGTGGCGGGGCAGATATTCGGCAATTTAGCTTTAACGGTAGTGTTTTCATTATTAGCTTCACTGGCGGCGGCAGTATTCCTGATTCCCATGCTCGCATCCAGAGACTTCCGGGGAAAATACGGTCATTTGAAGAGACCCGGATTCGCCGACCTGAAAAAATTCACATTTTGGATACAATTCAGAAACAGTGTCAAGGGTTCATGGAGAACGGCGAGGAGGGGCAGATTCGTCTGGAAATGGCTGAAAACAGTCACTTTTTTCCCGCTTTCATTCGTATATTTCATACCGCGCTTAATATTAGAACTGGTATTGAATATCCTGGGCAAGTTATTGATATTATTAACCATGCTGGGTGTGATATTAGCAAAACTGGGAGCGTTCCTGCTTGGAATAATTGTGAATTGGGGATTGAAGCCTCTGCTTTTCATCTTTGATAAACTACTAAGAGGATTGATAAAAATCTATCCCCGGATAATCACCAGCGCTTTAGACCATAGATTGCCGGTGCTGGGGACTGCGGTAGTTATATTAGCAATAACCTGGTTTGCCTTAGTCCCTCATATAGGGCGGGAACTGATACCGCAAGTGCATCAAGGCGAATTCAATCTGGAATTCATCCTGCCGGTCGGCACTCCGATAGAAGATACCGCTGACCGCTTGCTACCGGTGGAACAATATGCGATGGCGTATCCGGAAGCGCGGATGATTTCGTCGTCATGCGGTGCGGAAAAGACTTCGGTGAAGTCAGCGGAAGAAGGCGAGAATTTCGGCCGTGTGACAATATTAACTAAGCCCGGGCGGGATCCGGCGCGGCAGGAGGAAATGTTCATCGATTACATGCGGAAAAAAGTTTCCGTTATCCCGGATATGACACCTAAAGTTACTCACCCGGTACTGTTCACTTTCAAAACACCGGTGGAAGTGGAGATCAAAGGATATGATCTGGATAAATTGCGGGAATTATCGGGTGACCTTGTCCGGCGGATGGAAGGTATTCCCGGTGTGCGCGATGTGCGTTCTAATATCCAAAGAGGCAATCCCGAAGTGCAGATTCATTACAAGCGCGAACGATTAGCGGCTTTAGGATTGAATATCTTCGAAGTCGCCACCATCGTCCGCAATAAAGTCCAGGGTGAAACCACTACTAAATTCCATCAGGAGGACCGGCGCATCGATATCCGGGTCCGCTTAACCGAAGACGACCGCGCTTCGCTGAGGGATTTGAACCGTATCGTGGTGAATCCTGAAGCTGATGTGCCGATCTTCCTCGCCAGCGTAGCGGATATTAAATTGGACGAAGGTCCTTCGGAAATCCGGCGTATTAACGGCCAGCGCTCCGCGCTAATTACCGCTAACACCGAAGGCAGGGATTTAGGCTCTATATCCGAAGACATATATGCTGAAATCAAACGGATAAACATACCAAGCGATTTCACATTCGAAATCAGCGGGCAGAATCGGGAAATGCAGACTTCGCTCAATAGTTTGATGTTCGCTTTAGCCCTGGCGGTGTTCTTAGTGTATATCGTGATGGCTTCCCAGTTCGAATCACTGCTTCATCCCTTCGTCATCATGCTCTCTATCCCCTTGGCGCTTATCGGAGTGTTTATCACCTTGTTCGTATTGAATATACCCTTTTCGATTGTGGTGTTTTTAGGATTGATTATGCTGGCGGGGATAGTGGTGAACAATGCGATTGTGCTTGTAGATTATGTGAATCAGCTGAGGGCGCGGGGATTGTCCAAGCGGAACGCATTAGTGGAAGCCGGAAAAATCCGGCTTCGGCCTATTCTGATGACTACCGCCACCACAGTTTTAGGGCTTATGCCCATGGCTTTGGGATTAGGTGAAGGAGCGGAAATACGCACTCCGATGGCGATCACCGTTATCGCAGGATTACTGTCGTCAACTATATTGACTTTGGTGGTCATACCGACAGTGTATTCGGTTCTGGCGCCCGGGGAATAGATTTAATTGAAGATATGTGATATATGATATATGATATATGATATTTTGTAACATTGACGGCTCTTGGCTCTGGGCTTTGGGCTTTAGGATAAGACACATGATTCAGGATTCAGGACTCAGGACTCAGGACGCAGGACGCAGGACGCAGGACTCAGGACGCAGGACGCAGGACTCAAGACGCAAGCTCTGGCAGGTCACACCCGCCTACGGCGTGCAAGACCTGCCATAACAATGAACTAGACCCTAGACCCTAAACCCTAAACCCTATTTTCAGCATAATTATGAATCGGCAAGAAGCGCTGTTACCCAGCTTATCCATTCGGCGGCCGGTATCGGTATTGATGATATTCTTGGCGCTCTTAGTAGTGGGATATATCAGCTACACCATGATCCCGGTGGAATTGTTTCCCGAAGGATTCATTCCTCCGTTTTTGGGCGTCTGGATAAGCTATCGGGGAGCTAATCCCAAAGAGATAGAGGACCAGATAGTGCGTCCGGCGGAGGAATATCTCCGCACCGTAAGGGGGATTGAGGAGATTAACAGTTTCTCCAGTGAGAACGGCGCTTGGCTATGGCTGGAATTCCAGCAGAATTCGGATATGGATTTAGCGTATTCCCAGGTCTCGGACCGTCTTGAACGGGCGCGGTTGGAATGGCCGGAGGATCAGCGCTACCTGTGGATTAACAAGTATTCGGACCAGGATGAGCCGGTGTTCTTTTTCGGTATTTCCTTCGACAGCACACTTGAAGATCCCTATTATTTAGTTGAGCATAAAATCAAGCGCCGGTTGGAAAGGTTCACGGGGGTGGCTAAAGTGGAAGCCTGGGGGACTTACGAGAAAATAATTCAGATAGAGGTGGACGCCGACCGCGCCAAAGCGTACCGGATAAACACTTATGAATTGATCAACAACCTTCAGCGGGATAACTTCGCCATGTCCTCCGGCTATGTCACCGAGGGGGGGAAGAAGTATTATCTCCGCTCGGTCGGTCAGTTTAAAAAGCTGGAGGATATTCAAAATTTACCGATTAATGCGGACAATCTTAAGTTGTCGGATGTAGCGCGGGTGACTTACGATGTGCCGGAGCGGCGGTGGGTTCAGCGTATCGACCGCAAACCCGCCGCTATGGTAGCGGTTTATAAGGAATCCACCGCTAATACCATTGAAGTGGCGGAACGGCTGGCGGATGCGGTCGATGAGATGCAGGGAGAAAAACTGTTCGCCGATATGAAATTCGACATCCTGTTCAACCAAGCTGAACATATCCTCGACACCATAAATGACTTGAAAGTTGCGGGATTATGGGGCGGATTTTTCGCCTTCCTAGTGTTGATTTTCTTCCTGCGCAGGATTGGGATGACTATTATCATCACCTTGGCGATACCGTTATCTTTGCTCATAACCCTCACAGTGCTGTACTTCATCGGCTGGTCGCTCAACATCATGGTGATGATGGGCTTGATGATCTGCGTGGGACTTGTGATAGACAACTCGATTGTGATAGTGGAAAATATCCATGTGCGTAAATTAGCGGGCGAACCGCCGGATAAGGCGGCGGTGGGAGGGGCTTCCGAAGTGGCGCTGGCGGTCACGCTCGCCACTTTAACAACCGTAGTGGTATTCCTACCGCTGATCCTGCTGAACGATGAGATCGGATTCAGATTCTATATGATGCGTATAGGACTTCCGGTCATCTTCGCACTCCTCGCCTCTCTGCTGGTATCATTGCTGTTTATACCCCTCGCCACTAAATTTTTTATAAGCAGGAAAGATATCGCCGAACCCCGTATAATCGAATGGGCTAATAATAAAGTTCAAGGTATCCTGCGCTGGACTTTGAAGCACAGGCTGGACGCCACTATAATATCCCTGCTGATACTTTTCAGCGTATCAATCCCCATGAACAAACTTCCTAAAACCGATGAAACTTCGGGGAACATAAATGATTTTCATCTGATGTTCGACCTGCCCAGTTCCTTCACCATTGAAAAATCAGAGCGGCTCTTCACCATGGTGGAGGAATTGCTGTTTTCCAAGAAGGAGGAGTATGATATCCGCACAATTTCCACCCGTTTCGGCACCGGGTGGGGAAATATCAGGGTGTTTTTAAATGCGCGGGAGAAGAGCTGGTGGGGAGATGCCTACGACAGCATCACCTATGGTATAGGACTGCGTGAGAAGAAATATATGGAGCGGGAGGAGGTTATTGAAGATATCAAGAAGCGTGTTCCCGAAGTTCCCGGTGTGCATATGTTCACTTCCTGGCGGCGGGGTTCTTCTTCCGATAACGCCGTGCATCTCACACTAAGCGGTGATGATACCGAGACATTAATGAACATTGCGGAAGCGGTTAAACGCCGGTTACGGCAGATACCTTCAATCAATAGTGTGGATATTGACCTGGAGCAGGCTAAAGACGAGATAATAGTGGATCTGGACCGGGATTTATTACAGCGGGCGGGATTATCTCCCAATCAGGTCGCTTATACGATTTCATACGCTTTACGCGGTTTGGAACTGCCGGAACTACGGAACGGCGAAAAAGAAATCACAGTCAAGACCCAGTATAAAAAGGAGGATAGGGAGACCTTGGAACAGCTTAAAAACCTCCTTTTTCGGTCACAGGGCGGGGAAGATGTCCCGTTGTCAGCTTTAGCTTCCTTCAAAACGGTCAAAGGTCTGGGAGAAATAAACCGTTTAAACGGTAAGACCACCATCACTTTAAAAGCCTCCACCACCAAGGATAATATGGAACAGCTGTCGAAGGATATTGATAAGGTGATGGCGGGTTATAATATGCCCCGGGGCTACAGCTGGTCAAAAGGCAGCCGGTTCATGAGGATGGAGGAATCGAACGCCGCGCAGAATTTCGCCATACTGCTCGCTGTCACTTTTGTGTTTTTATTGATGGGCGTCCTGTTTGAATCTTTCGTTCTGCCCTTATCGGTGATAGTCAGCATACCGTTCTCATTCATCGGAGCTTACTGGCTGCTGTATATCACCGGAACAACATTCGACATCATGGCGGGGATCGGTTTGATAATCCTCATTGGAGTGGTAGTCAACAACGCTATTGTGTTAGTCGATTTGGTGAACCGGCTTAGGGAAGAAGGTATGGGAAGAACCAAAGCTTTGTTGACAGCTTCCAAACGCCGTTTCCGCCCCATTAATATGACCGCCTTGACAACTATATGCGGTTTGATACCCATGGCCGCCGGCAATTCCAGCCTTATCGGTATCCCCTATGCGCCTTTAGGGCGGGTGATCATCGGCGGTATGGCGACTTCGACTATTTTCACTTTGGTGATTGTGCCTTTGTTTTATACCTTCTTCGATGATTTGCGGGAATATTGGAAGCGGTTGATGGCGGGATTGGTGAAGAAGAAGCTATAGTATTGATAAGTCTGCAAGATGACAAGTTAAGAGTTAAGAGTTAAAAGTTAAAAGTTAAGAGTTAAAAGTTAAGAGTTAAAAGTTAAGAGTTAAAAGTTAAGAGTTAAAAGTTAAAGAAATAAAGTCAAAGCAGTCTGTCCGAGAATGGGAATAACTCCTATTGTCATTGCGAGCGAAGCTTATCAATCGGTTGATATTTATAATGAGCGACATTAATGACTCTGTTGATTTAGTCCAAATTTGACCGAAATTCGTAAAATCAGATTTTGTAACATATTGTGTTAATTATACATGGAAATCGGAAAATCGGCTGGATTTCCTAAAAACATAGTAAATCAACAGAATCATT
>JADHWD010000058.1 GCA_016783645.1 bacterium | reverse complement strand
CATTGTGGTGTCGACTCTCCGCAGTCGACACCATACATAATATAAACAATATATTAGTGTCATGCGGGGACGCATGACACCACAAATATCAGGGAATGTAGGGGCGAACCCATGTGTTCGCCCTTGATACTATTTTCATGCTAAGTTGTGCCGGCTTTGCCGACATGAGGGTTTACTTTGAAAATAGGGTCTAGGGTCTAGGGTTTAGGGGCTAGGGTTTAGTACCATGTTCTGGCAGGTCTTGCCCGCCTCAAGCGGGTGTCACCTGCCGGTATTCCCGGTTTCAGAGAAACCGGGCTGTAGGGGCGAAGCATTTTCACCAATGCAATCGTAAAATCCACTATATCCCGGAAAATGCTTCGCCCTTATTTGGCGCATGTCATTCCCGCGAAGGCGGGAATCCAGTCAACTTGAATATATAATTATTTCCCCGGTTTCTCCAAAACCGGGCTGCCTAAATCCAAAGTCCAAGGTCTAAAGTCCAAAGTCTAATTTTATCCTATAGTTCCAATCTGCCGTCATAAACTTTACAGGCTTCGCCCTCAAGTAAAACTTCCTTAAAATCATCGGTGACAGTCACTGTTAATATACCGCCGGGCTGTTTCACTTTGACCGGGATATTGAAATTCAGTCTGCCGGTCTTGATTCCGGCGGAAACCGCTGCGCAGGAGCCGCTGCCGCAGGCTTCGGTCAATCCCGCTCCCCGTTCCCATACCAGAAGTTCGATCGTTTCCGGGGATATTATCTTGACGAACTCGACATTAGTTTTTTCCGGAAAATACGGGGAATTTTCAATCAGAGGTCCCCAATACTGCGCTTCATCCCGGCTCATCTTTTCAAATATCACGCAGTGGGGATTACCGATATTGACCGCCGCCGCTATAAATTTTCTCCCTGCTAATATAATTTCACAGTCATTACATTCACCCTCCCCAATCATAGGGACTTCTTTTCTATCGAATTTAGGAGGAGGCATCCCTACCCTGACGCTTCGCCGGGATAAAATATCCAGTTTTACACTTCCGCCGCCGGTCTCGACATGAATTTTTTTCTCTTTTACAAGTCCTTTCTCTTCGGCAAACAGGGCAAAGCATCTTAAGCCGTTGCCGGATATTTCCGCCGGAGAACCGTCAGAATTATACAATATCATCTGCAAATCGTACATTATACCGGGAACAGCGAAAATGACACCGTCCGCTCCGATTCCATAACGCCTTGCGCAAAGAGCTTTGACAGCGGTTGAATCGAAATCCAGCCCCGGTTTTACCGCCTGCCGGACCGCGTCGATGAGGATGAAATCATTGCCTAACGCCTGATATTTGGAAAATTCTATCATCACGATAATGTAACCTTTTAGTATATAATAATATAGTGTAAATTTAATCCAAAATCAACTATTCGCCGTTGTGAACCGCGGGGCAAGAAAAAATGACATTTCTGAGATGTGTCTATGAAGCCCGGGTAAAAAAAATAAGATTTTGATTGATTTATTGACTTTTTTTTATTATATTTAAACCTATTAATGGCAAATATAAGACCAGAACAATATCTAATAATTCAGCGGGGAAATTTGGAAGAAATACTGCGCCGCATCAGGATGATTCTGATGGATGTTGACGGCGTCTTGACCGACGGCCGTTTTTATTATCTTGAAAATGACCTGGAAGCCAAAGCCTTCGATGTGAAAGACGGTTTCGCTATCCGGCTGGCTGGCAAGTCCGGTATGAAGTTCGGAATCATAACCGGCAAGATGACTCCCATAGTGGAGAAACGGGCGAAAGAATTAGAGATCGAAGAAGTCCATCAGGGATATTTTGACAAGGTAGAGGTTTATAAAGGTATAAAAGAGCGGACGGGATTTTTCGACGCCGAATTCGCATATATCGGAGACGACCTGTTCGACATGGGAGTGATGAAGCGGGTGGGTTTCGCCGCCTGCCCCGCCGACGCAGTCGATGATATCAAAGCGATATCCGATTATGTATGCAAGAGTGAAGGCGGCAGAGGATGCGTCAGAGAAGTGATTGAAATGGTATTAAAAGCACGCGGGCAATGGGAAAATCTCATTAAAGAGTTTATCCGGTGGTGATATGAGCATTGAACGCGCAAAACAAGTGATTCGTCATGAATCGCAGGCAATCTCCAGATTGGAAAGCAGAGTCGGTGAAAATTTCATGCAGGCTTTGAGCCTCCTGGAAAAATGCCGGGGACATGTAGTGGTCACCGGTGTGGGAAAATCAGGTATAGTCGCCCGCAAACTGTCCGCCACTTTGAGTTCCACCGGCACACCCGCGGTTTTTCTCAACGCCCTCGAAGCCGCTCACGGAGATATCGGTCTCCTGCGGGCTTCCGATGTTGTTATCATCATCTCCCGCAGCGGGACTACCGATGAACTGCAGTATATCCTGCAGTACATCAAACTGCTCGCTATACATGTAATAGGCATACTGGGAAACATTAAGTCTTACCTTGCGGACAAATGCGATATAGTCCTGGACGCCTCGGTGGAAGCGGAAGCCTGTCCTTTCAATTTAGCTCCCACCACCAGTTCCACTGCGGCTTTAGTTATGGGAGACGCCTTGGCGATCGCGCTGTTAGAGAGAAAAGGCTTCACTGAGGATGATTTCAAGTTCCTCCATCCCGGAGGCACACTTGGCAGAAGACTGAGGCGGACTATCTTCGACCTTATGCATTCCGGCGGTGAACTGCCGCTGGTAAATGAGAGCACTCCCATCAACAAAGTCATAATAGAGATGACATCGAAGATGCTGGGGGTTACCTGTGTGGTGAACGAACAAGGACGGTTGACCGGTATAATCACAGACGGCGACCTGCGCCGCCTGCTGGAAAAATCGACTAAACTCAACGGTGTGGCAGCGGTCGATTTCATGAGCCGCGATCCTAAGACAGTCAGCGGAGACGCTTTAGCGGCGAAAGGCGTCAATCTAATGGAAAGATTCAGCATCACTCATCTGGTGGTGGTCGATAAAGATTCAAAACCTCAGGGGATAGTCCATCTGCATGACCTGCTCCGCGCCGGTATTTGGTGAAATAGTAACATTAAAGCTTATTGAAGTACTTGATGTCGGGATTGAGACAATCCCGACTCCACGAAAAGAATACCCGCCGTGGAGGCAGGATTGTCTCAATCCTGCCTTGTAAAACAACTAAAATGTCGATTGAAATGAAATACAGTTTAATCATAAAACTGTTTTGTTTATCTTCGTTTTCTATATCTACAGTCAATATCTGCGGATGCCAGAAGATAAATGAACCGCCGGAAGCTTATGAATTAACTAAAGGGATGCCCGATCAGGAGATATGGAACGCCCGCATCGAATTCACCCAAGGTGATAGGATAACTTCTATACTCAACGCCAAATATATGGCGATATATGAACAACCCGGTCTGACTCTGGTCGACACTTTTCTCCGGCTCGATATGTTCGACAACAGCGGCAGGCATACATCGGTGATCACAGCCGATTCCGGAGTGATAAGAGGTGAGGATTCATTATTAGCAATCGGCAATGTGGTGGTGATTTCGGATTCGGGATTGATGCTGGAAACCGAAAGACTGGGATGGAACCGGAACAGCGCCAAGGTCATTTCCGACACCAATATTGTACTGACTACTGAGACAGATACTCTGTACGGCGTCGGCCTAATCGCCGATGAAGATCTGAAAAATTGGGAGATATTGAAACCCCGCGGCAAGACTATCAGGAAGATTGAGAAGAAGGAACGGCCCCCGGAAAAACGGAGAAAGAAATGAGGATTTCTAATCCGCTATATTTATCAAGAGCTTTATATTTCGCGCCGCTCCTATTGATGGCAGTTTCTTTGAGTTTCGGCGAAGTGAAGAAAACACCTCCTCCTTTAATATTGAAACATGCGGAGAGACTTATCAATCGTGAGAGAGGCGGCGAGATAGTCAAGGAACTCATCGATAATGTATGGATCACCCGGGGCGATATGTCTATTAAATGCGAGCACGCTTTTCATTATGAGAAGGCAGAGCGGATTGAATTCGAGCGTGAAGTATATTATGCCGATTCCCTGCGGGAATTATGGGCGGATAAACTGATATATTATATCGCAAGCGACCGTTTGACGGCGATGGGTTCGGTCAAGATCGTGCAGGATACCTATGAAACTCAATGCGTCAGGGCGGAATATTCCGACCAGCGGGAAGATGTGCATCTATACTACGATGTCCATATATATGAGACTGCGGAAAATATGGAACTGACCGGCGATCAAGGATACGGCGATAAAACGATGGAATACGCCCGTGTCACCGGTAACTGCCAGCTGCTTCAGTATGACTCCACCGGCGCGGAACTTATGCGCATCGACGCCAAGATGATGGAATATTATCATTCCGAATCCCGCGCTCAAGCCACCGACAGTGTCAAGATTTACAAGGATGATGTGACCGGCAGCTGCCGGATACTTAAATTTTTCCGGGAAGAGGATAAAGCGGTTATGTTTATCAATCCGGTTGTGATGCGGGGACTAGAGGAGATGCGGGGGGATACTATCCACATATTTTTCCGGGAAGAGAAAATCAGTATGATAGAACTATTCGGCAGCGCTTCCGCGCTCACTCCCGCTGAATATGTCGAAGGCGAATATAATCAGCTGTACGGCGGTTACATCATGGTGCAGTTAGAGGAGCAGAAAGTGAAGTTCATCGATGCGGTGGACAACGCTAAAAGCGTATATTTCCTGGCGGAGGATGAAAAACCCAAGGGCGCTAATAGCGTCTCCGGCGACCGCCTGATGCTCAATTTCACCGGCGGCGAATTGGAAACAATTAATGTGATAACCGGGGTGGAAGGGACTTATTATCCGGAGGGATATCGGGGAGTGATAAAATAGATGGCAACACTGGCGGCGAAGGATTTGGTGAAGACTTACGGCAAACGGATAGTGGTCGACCGGGTGTCGGTGGAAATATCTCAGGGCGAAGTCGTGGGATTGTTAGGTCCCAACGGCGCCGGCAAGACCACCACTTTCTATATGATCACCGGAATGATTAAACCCGCCGCCGGCGAAATTTTCCTCGATGAGGAGAATATCACCCGACTGCCCATGTATAAACGCGCCCGCAGAGGAATTGGTTACTTGTCGCAGGAATCCAGCGTCTTCCGCAAATTGACAGTAGAGGAGAATATATTAGCCATCCTGCAGATGACCGATACTCCCCGCCGTGTCCGGAAAAAACGGATGAAGGAATTGTTAGAAGAGTTGAATATCGGACATCTGCGCAAATCCAAAGCCTACAACCTTTCCGGCGGCGAAAGAAGGCGGTTAGAGATCACCAGAGCGCTGGTCACCAACCCCAAGTTCATACTTCTCGATGAACCCTTCGCCGGCATCGATCCAATAGCCGTCAGCGATATCCAGGATATTGTCCGGTCGCTTAAAGACAGAGGGATAGGAGTGCTGATCACCGACCATAATGTGCATGAAACATTATCCATCACTGATAGGGCTTATTTATTATTTGAGGGTCGGATATTAAAATCCGGCACTTCCGATTTCTTAGCCGAGGACGAGGAAGCGCGGAAGCTGTATCTGGGCGAAAGTTTCAAGCTGGATAGGTGATAAGTATAAATCTTATTCTGGATTAAGAAATAATTAAACAATATTTTAAGGAGTTATAATGGAAACAAAGAGAGAATTTGAAAACATCTACTATAAGCGAAATTATTTAACAGAAGTTATAATTAGAGTAGATCTTTTAAATCATATTGAAGCTATTGAGAAAGAATT
This sequence comes from bacterium, assembly GCA_016783645.1. Taxonomy (GTDB): domain Bacteria; phylum Electryoneota; class Tariuqbacteria; order Tariuqbacterales; family JADHWD01; genus JADHWD01. The sequence goes on along the minus strand of JADHWD010000058.1, from coordinate 8,841 downwards.
ACCTAAAAACATCAATTCAGTCGCGATGCATAATTTTTCAATTGCAGAACCTCGAGACGCATTCATCCAGAGAGTGGAGATGAGTTCTAAGCGTATCAGGACTGACAGAAAGGAATTTAGCGAATGGGTTTTTCATAGTCGAGATCGTGGAAAGTCTTTGATAATCGGGCCTCAATGGTTTTATATAACTTGTAGTAAATATGACAAATATGAAAATTTAAAAGAAGATTTCATTAAACTATGTAATGATTTTTTCAAGCAGTATGAAGAAGCTCAATTTAGCAGACTTGGAATAAGATATATAAATAGTTTAAAAATTAACAAAGATAATCCTCTGGATTGGTCCAAATATATTAATAAAAAACTGTTGGGTTTATTTAATTTAAGTTTTGAAAATGCAAAACCTTCAAGAATTTTTCATAATTTTGAGTTGAATTTCTCAGATTTTAATTTGAGATTTCAATTTGGAATGCATAATCCAGATTATCCTGCACAAATTAAACAGAATATTTTTATTCTTGATTTTGATGCCTATTATCAAGGCTTGATAGAACCTAAAGATGTTTCGGATTGCCTTGATCAATATCATATTGAAATCCAAAATCTATTTGAATTTTCAATTACTGATAATTTAAGAGGTGAATTAAATGAATAATAATGATACCAATTTCAGTCAAGAATATGAACCTGAAGAGGAAAAAAAGACAAATTCACGAAAATTAGAAAAAGAAAAAACAGATTTCAATGTGGATGAAGAAAAATATGGTTTGGATAAACCCAGGAGAATAATCATAAAAGCAAAAATAATAAATGATTAAAGTAAAAAAAGCAAAGATTTCAAAGATTTGCCAAGGCGATATTATAAGAGATTTCGAATATCCTGAGTTCAAAATTAAGCGGAATGGTTTGTTAGATATTTCGAAATTTAAATTTCCTCTAATTATAGTTCTTACTCAAGATTGTGACCTTGAACAAGATCATATATCTCGAAGAGAGGATAAGAAAAATCAAGATAAATATTTGATATCTGTTTTGGTAGCGCCAATATACAATTATGAGCATTTTTTATTAGGACAGCATCTAAGCGAAACAGGATTTACATCTGGACCTTTTAGTAGTAGTAAGACTAAGAAAAAAATGTTAAAAGATAATCAAATACCGCGGTATCACTATCTTGAATTTCCCGAAAATATCGAATTGGTACCAGGTATAATCGATTTTAAGCATTATTTCTCCGTTAATATCAAATATTTGGAAGATAATAAGAAAAAACATTTTGTATGTAAAGTTTCAGAATTATTCAGAGAGGATGTTTCAAATCGTTTTGCAAATTTCCTTTCAAGAATTGGTTTACCTAAAGTTATAAAAAAAGAGAAATAAAGACTTTGAACATGAGGAGGCGCGGAAGCTGTATCTGGGCGAAAGTTTCAAGCTGGATAGGTGATATGAATCAAACATCTCATAAATTAATCATCGGCGATGCGCGGGATATGAATATGATTCCTGCAAAATCCGTCCACTTGATTATCACCTCACCGCCTTATTGGCAGTTGAAAGATTACGGAGTGGAAGGGCAGATTGGTTTCGATGATTCCTATGAAGCATATATCAACAATCTGAATTTGGTATGGAATGAGTGTCATAGAGTTCTCCATCCCGGATGTAGATTGTGTGTCAATATCGGCGACCAATTCGCCCGTTCGGTTTATTACGGCCGCTATAAAGTAGTGCCGATTCGGACGGAAATCATCAAATTCTGTGAAACGGTTGGTTTCGACTATATGGGTGCTATTATATGGAGGAAAGTTACAACGACCAACACTACAGGCGGCGCCTCTATAATGGGTTCTTTTCCATATCCCCGCAACGGAATATTGAAGATTGATTATGAATTCATTTTAATTTTCAAAGAGTACGGAATTTCTCCGAAAGTTTCGAATAGTATTAAAGAGCAGTCGAAACTGACGATTGAAGAATGGAATGAATATTTCTCCGGCCATTGGAATTTTCCCGGGGAAAAACAGGATAAACACCTGGCGATGTTCCCGGAAGAACTGCCGCGCAGGCTGATTAAAATGTTCAGCTTCGTTGAGGATACGGTTTTAGATCCATTTCTTGGCAGCGGCACTACTATGCTGGCGGCGAAAAATCTCAGACGAAATTCTATCGGTATTGAAATCAACTCTGACTTTCAATCCATAATTGAAAGAAAACTTGGATTAAATCAAAACGGTTTCTTCAATGATTTTAAATTTGAAGTGATTGAAAACAAGGCAAAGAAGGATTTTTCTACTGAAATCTCCCAATTGCCTTATGAATTTAAAGATCCGGTGAAATTTGACAAGAAAGTAGATCCGAGGAAATTGAGGTTTGGTTCGAAGATTGATAGTAATGATAGTGAGAATAATAACTTTTACAGCGTGAAAGAAATCATCAGCCCGGAAATTATAGTACTTGATAATGGCTTAAAAATAAGATTATTAGGGATTTCAGCCATTAAGGAAAAAACCAATCAAGCTATTAAATTTCTAAGAGAAAAAACAAAAAATCAGAAAGTATTTTTAAAGTTTGACTCTGAAAAATATGACAACGAGGGAAATCTTTTGTGTTGTTTATATTTGAAAAATAAAACTTTTATTAACGGACATTTGCTAAGGACAGGTTATGTTGATTTTGATGAATCCTACGCAAAGTTAAAAAAAGAGTCCTTACTAAACTACCTGAACAAAGTCTATGGTTAAGTTAGTTCTCACTGACAGAGAAATTCGCGATCTTCTTGATATTGAACAATATGAATTTCCTAAATATACTTCTCAACTAATCAATCTTGCCAATCAAAACGCTCAAGGCACCCGCCCTAAAGTAGTCGGACAAATGAGCGATTTGATACAAGAATTTCCCGGAAAAGAATTTGAAGAATGGAGAGAATGGTATTTACAGAAATATCCTGAAAAAATCGACAATACAGTTGTGAAGATTAAGGATATGATTGCGAAATTACATAGCGCTATTATGAAGATTGATGAAAGTATGATAAAAGATTGGGTTATAGACTTAGCGCTTATTAAAACATTCACCGGTTTAAAGTTTCATAAGGCGGTTTTATTCAAAGTTGCAGAACATTTCCACGCTGATTATTCATTATCCGAAGCTTCGGACGAGTCTAAAGGCATTGACGGATATATAGGTGGTAAACCAATATCTATCAAACCTGACACTTATAAATCGAAAAAAGCTTTATTAGAAGGATTGCCGGAGAGGATAATTTTCTATTCAAAATCGAAGAAAGGGATTGCCATCGAGTTCGACTTCGATATCTAAACAGCAATTATAAAATCCTATTTATTCAGATATTTTTTTGAGGAAATTTATTAAAATCTGAAAGGAAACTGCGATGAATCATTCGAAGAATTTGACCACCGCGGATGGATTAACTACCTGGCGGTCAACCCGGAATTCCGCAGGATGGGAATCGGGATGATGATGATGAAGGAAGCGGAAAAATTGCTGAGTTTAACCGGATGCCCCAAGATTAATCTTCAAGTGAGAACTGATAATCTCGATGTGATACGGTTTTATGAGGCGATAGGTTACCGCCGCGATGATGTCGTATGCCTTGGCAAGCGTCTTAAATCTGACGAATTTCCAAAATAAAATTTCAATTAGTGAATTTTTTCATTGCTAAAACGCTTAATTTTTATTATCTTATAATTACTGTTGTTTTTAAGAATGAGAAAGCATTTACGCGGTTTGAACTAACATGCAGTTAAGACAGGAATTACGAATGCGGCAGGAGATGACTCTCCAGCCGCAGCAGATACTACGCTCCGAACTTATCCAGCTTCCTCTTTTGGAACTGGAACTTAGGATTCGCACTGAATTAGAGATCAATCCCTTCTTAGAAGAGGGCGAAGAATTGGAAACCGTCACAACCGAAGAGGAATTAGAAGACCGGGAACCGGCGCAGATCAGCGAGGTGAAGGAAGAGCAGGAGGAAACGGAGAAGGTTCAGGAGCAGGAGATAGACTGGGATTCCATACTGAATGATGAGGATTATTACGAATATAAACCTTATCGCAGCGCTCCCTCCGAATACGCTGAAATTCCCCGTCCCGCGCAGACCACTTTATCAGATCACCTCTACGAACAACTGGGATACAGTCATCTTTCTGACAAAGAGTGGGAGATCGGCGAATCCATTATCGGCAATATCAATAAGGACGGCTATTTAGGATGTTCCTTAGCGGATATCGCCGAACCGCGGAATATTAGCGAAAGCGAAGTTTTAAAAGCTCTCCGTAAAATTCAGGAATTCGATCCACCCGGAATCGCCGCCCGCAATCTCCGCGAATGCCTGCTGATTCAACTGCGCTTGAAAGATAATTATAATGAAAACAGCGAAAAAATTTTGGAACAGTATTTCGATGATTTCATAAATAAACGGTATGAAATCATCTCAGATAAGCTGGGTATCAGCCTGGATGATATCAGGGAGGCTTTCAATAAAATAACTAAACTTAATCCCAAACCCGGCGAAGGATATTTCGATGAAAAACAGAATTATATTATCCCCGACCTGATCGTGACAGAACTTGACGGTGAATTTTTAACCTATCTGAATGACGGAAATATCCCTAATTTTTATATCAATAACGCCTATCGGGCGATGATTATCCAGCAGAAGAACACTGATAAGAAGGTGAAGGAATTTCTCAGCAAGAAGCTGGAATCCGCCCGATGGTTCATCAACGCTATTCATCAGCGCCGCACGACAATGCTTAGGACTATGCAGGCGATTGTAAATAAGCAGAATGAGTTTTTCCGTAAAGGTCATCAGCATCTGAAACCCATGATTTTAGCTGACATCGCCCAGGAAATCGATATGGATATATCGACTATATCCCGGGTGACTAACGGTAAATATGTGCAGACGGACTGGGGCGTGTTCGAGTTGAAATATTTCTTCTCGGAGAAGATGGAATCCGACAACGGAGAAGCGGTTTCCACCAAAGTAATCAAAGCGAAGTTGAAAGATATTGTCTATAATGAAGATAAAAGCAAACCTTTATCAGATCAGGCTATTGTGGAGAAACTCCATGAAACGGGTTTTACTATAGCCCGCCGGACCGTGCAAAAATACCGCGAACAGATGCGGATCCCCATCAAACGGTTGAGGAGGGAGATATAAATGGGATTTCCCATAGTCGAAGATCTATCATTATCCCGTCTAGTTACACCCTATGAAAGCCGTAAATCGCCCATTTACCGCTGGTACAATCTTAATCACAGCTATTCCAGAAAATTAGTTTTACAATTATTGGAGGATTTCGGAATCAAACCCGGAGATACTGCCCTCGACCCATTCTGCGGGTCGGGAACGACTCTGTTAGCCTGCCGGGAGAAGGGCGTTAAAGCGGTGGGGATTGACCTGCTGCCGCTGTCGGTTTTCGTAACTTATTCCAAACTGCTGGAGTATTCCGCAGAGAAGGTCATATCGGATTTTGAACAGATATATCCGGTCAGGCAGGGCAGTTTCGGATTCGACGGGGCTAAAGCCTATTTAGCTAAATCCTTCCCGGAAGTTGAATTAGGCAAATTGCTGGAATTACGCCGGGTGATATACGGAATGCCTCAGCCCCAGCGGAATTTCTTCACTTTAGCCATGTTGAATATTCTGCGGGAGATCAGCTTCACCAAGAATGACGGCGCATTCATAAGATTCAAGACAGATGTGGAACCGGGAAAACTGGAGTCCGAATTTCCCCGGCAGGTGAAGACCATGCTCGAAGATTTAGCCGGCGCCGCTCAATCAGCCAGCGATAATCATGTCCTGCGGGCTGACGCCAGAAGAATCCCCTTAAAGGAAGGAATATTCGACTGCGTTATCACTTCACCCCCTTATCTTAACCGCCACGATTATACGCGGATATATGCCCTGGAACTCCTGTTCAACTTCAATGAAAACACTGACACACTGAAAAACCTGCGCTATAAACTCTTGCGTTCGCATGTGGAAGCCCGTCGAACAATTGAAATTCCCGATTATAAACCGCCGGCGCGGTTAGAGGAGATGATGGAGCGGTTACAGCATCGCTATCTACCGAATAAAAAGGTTAAAGAGATGATCTGGGGCTATTTTGAAGATATGTATGCGGTGCTGGCTGAAACCGCCAGAGTGACCAAGCAATCCGGACATATCGCTTTTGTGGTGGGCAATTGCCGCTATGGCGGGATTATGTTCCCGGTAGATGAGATGCTGGCTGAAATAGGGGAGAATCTGGGATTGAAAACCGAAAAAATCGTTGTGGCGAGATACCGCGGCAACAGCCCCCAGCAGATGAAAAAATACGGCAAAGAATCCGCCAGGGAGAGTATAATAATTTGGGAAAAGAGCTTATGAACCAAAAAATTTATTGGATGAGACGGCTTGAGCTGTCAAAAATCCGCGACCTTTATATTTTGCTTCACAAATTTGGACCTCTGAAGTATTCGGAGATTTTCGTTGAAGGCGAGACCGCTAAAATTTTCGTGAAAGAAGACGGCGCTCCCTTAGCGAAAACACCGCGATACCATTATCTGAATAACGCCTACAAACTCAATATGCTGCAGAAAACCGCCGATGGATACGCCGCCAGACCCCGTCCCGGAACTCCCATGGTGGCTTTCCGCAATGAGAGATTCGGCAAACTATTGAATAAAAACGAAAAGAACGCTTTCAGAAATATCTTAGTTAATAATGAAGACTGCCGGAAAGCGTTTCTAAGATTGTTCATGCTCACCGATAATTTCACCGCCGAGCAATTTATAGAAGAAGGAGTCCCGGTCTATGCTCAAAGCACGACCGTGTTAGAGGACGGCAAGGAATTCCGCACTAAGATCTACCGCGGTCATTCCGGCCGCCAAATGATCCTCCATTCCGAAAAAGAGAAACATGCGATAGAGTGGGGAATAAAGCAGCTGCTGCTGCAATGCGACCTGTGCGATGAAGTATATATTGATCCCAAGCGTCAAGTGATATATCCGCTCAAGCAATCGGGACTGCCGGATTTTAAAGCTATGCTTAAAACCTTTCTCGAACTCAACACTCCCAAAAAAGAGTGGAATTTCATGCCCGTCAACGAATTGATCTTCCAGCTCGCCCCGGAATTCCGCTCTTCCAAGGATCATGTGAAGACTTTTCTTTTCATCGAAATGCGAAAAAAATTCACCGATCATGTGAAATTCTCCGAAGCTTCCAAGGGGATACCCAAGGAAAAACAGATATCCATCGACACCCGCTTCATCAATAATTATATGAAAGTCGGCGCTTCCTGGAAGACCCATCTGATTGTGAATAAAAAGCTGTGGGAGATAGCGAAGGTATGAAGAAGCATTATGTTAAATATGCAAAAAATGATGAATGATGAATTGGATTAAAAAGGGGAAAGAAGAAAGAAGAGGTTAATGTTAATCATCAGACATCCAATTTAATCCGGAGGATTAATGCTTAAAAGGCTGCTTCTACTCCTGATTGGAATGCTATGCTTGGTTTATACAGCTTCCGCGGCGCCTAAAGTCTATACTATTGAAGTGAAAAGGGTGATGGGGGATAAGGACAGCCCTGACGGTCTGCGCCGGGCGGCGGAATTGGAAGCGATTCACCAAGCTATCGGTCAAGCAGGTTTATTCCACATCGAGCAGGAAATCAACTGGGTGAAGATAGAAGATGAGGCGGGTTATAGAGAAAGATATGAACAAATACTGAAAGAACTTTGCACCACCGCCGGAATTACCTGCATTTGGAAAACCGATGAATACACTAAAGTGGTTGAAAATAATATCACAGTTTATTATTTCACCTTTGAAATCGAAATCGACCCGGATAGAATCACTCCTTCAATCACACCGCCATCTAGCACCAGTACGAAAAAGCAAAATAAAACTGTTCCCGGATATCGCGTGCGCGTGCTCAGCACTTTAAGCGAAGATAAAGCTTTGGAGTTAGCTAATAAGCTTGAAACTGATCTTTTTGTTAAGGTATACATAGACTTAAGGGACGAATGGAAGGTTAACATTGGGGATTTCGTACTGCGAGAGAACGCTCAGTTATTATGCGATAAGCTGAAAACCGAGGATTTTCCCACCGCCTGGGTAACACTACTTTGTTAAGTAGTGTTTTGTGTGCAGTCAGGCGTCCCCGCCTGACTGTAAATTAATCCTTTTAAAGTGGAATAACTGTCAGCCGAGGACGGCTGACTGCACATTGAACATGGTACATATGGGAACTTAACAAAGTAGTAGTAATGGCTTGTACCATTAATCCACCGGTTCCAGGATTCCGGGTTCAGTTGACCAATGTATCAACAAAAAATCAGGCTTTAGCTTTTGCGAGATTTGTAAGCGGTGATTCCAATTTCCCCGTTTATGTAATACAAAAAGATGGAGCTTGGAAGGTTAGGTTAGGTGATTTTGAGACCATAGCAGAGGCGGAATTAGCCCGTAGTGAAATGGCAAATAAAGGTTATCTTGACATGTGGATTGTGGAGGATTTGGTTACCAGAATAGAAAGAGATATATCTATAGAATTTGAAAAAGACAATGATTAATACTGAACGAAAATACTTCACCTTTACAATATTAGGAAAACATCTATAATGATGCAGGGGATATTAAAGAAAATCGGTTATGCACTCAAGTCAGCAAATTGATAATATTACATTTACTTGATAATAGGCTGTAGGCTATGGGTTATGGGCTATAGGCTTTAGTCAGCCCCCGGCGGATTCCAGCCCCTTCCTGTCATTCCCGCATGGTTTTAGCGGGAATTCATATCATATTTTTTACGCATAGAGTCGGGTTGTG
>JADHWD010000057.1 GCA_016783645.1 bacterium | reverse complement strand
AAATCAGCGGCTTTGATATCAATCATTTAATAATCCCCCCTGCCCCCCTTTAGGAAAGGGGGGAGTAATATTTCCCCCTTTTTTAAAGGGGGACTAAGGGGGATTACACACGATTACCCATACAAAACAGCGAAGAACCATTTTTTTCTTTTCGAACCGCTGATAAAAACTGATTTACGCTGATTCCGCTGATTATAATATCAGTGTCATCATTCTTTTATCAGCGTCATCAGCGGTTCTAATAAATTTCAACTGCGAAGCCTCCTCTTCCGGGCGCAGTCCCGGACGAGGCTTAGTCCCTATAAGCGCTTATGGGGGATAAACCCCCCGCCTACCATAACAATTATATAAGGACACCAACATAAATTGAAAAATAAACAAAAATAAAATAGTCTAAATGAATATAACGACAGGTAACAAAATGGCGGCGGTTATCCTCGCCGCCGGGCTGGGTAAAAGGATGAAATCCGATATACCCAAAGTCATGCATCATCTATCCGGCCGTCCTTTGATCGACTGGGTGGTCGATACCGCCGGACAATGCGGCGTTGATCCGGTGATCGCCGTAGTGGGATATAAGCGGGAAATGGTGATGGAGCATTTGGGTGATAGAGTCCGTTTCGCGGCGCAGGAACAACAATTAGGCACCGGTCATGCGGTGGAGCAGGCCAGAGAAGCGCTGGAAGATTTTGAGGGTGCAGTCCTTATACTATCGGGAGATGTGCCGCTGTTGAAAGTCAGCACCATCGACAGACTCCGAAGAATGCACATTCAAGGAAATTATACCTGCACCTTGATAAGCTGTATTTTTAAAGACCCTTCAGGCTACGGACGGATAGTGAGAAATTCCGAGGGAGCGGTGATAAAAATTGTCGAACATAAAGACGCAAATCCAGAAGAATTGGAAATTAGAGAGATAAATTCCGGTATCTATTTAGTAGAGAAAGAGATACTGTTCAACTCACTGAAAGAGATCACCAATGATAACACTCAGGGTGAATATTATTTGACCGACATTGTGGGGATACTTCTACAGAAGCGATTTAAAGTCGGCGCGATGATAGTTGAAGATCCTTTGGAAATTTCCGGAGTGAATTCGGTGGAACAACTACAGGATGTGGAAACTGAATTCAAGATTAAGGAACAAAGATAGATGAATGTTTGTTTAAATATTATCGACGCTCTTTGGCGGCCAGGTTTCTCCGAAACCGGGGAATACTGGCAGGTCACACTTGCGTTTCCGCAGCAAGACCTAACGCAACAATTAAAGGGTCGTCCATACTGGATTCCCGCCTGCGCGGGAATGACATAAGCCGAGTTAGGGCGAAGCATTTTGGGAAGATAGTGGATATACAGCGAAAGTGGAAAAATGCTTCGCCCCTACTTGCACACTTGCAAACTTATTTACCAGATAAATATTGACTCTTAATTAATAAATTATTATAATAAATTCATCAGAGATGACAGGAGGATTTGTGAAGAAATTTGTTGTTTTTTTCTTAGTTTTGCTATTATCCCTGCAGGTTTTGGGGCAGTACCGCGAAAATACGCCCTCCACTCCCGTGCGCAGCCGGTTCACCGTCCCGGCTCAAAGCAATATCTTTGGTCTCTTCAATCCGCAGAATCTGCAGATGTCGCACAGCTACAGCTTTATGGTAGCTACTTCCAATTCCGGCAGTTTGATGCAGGGATTATATTTGAATTCGATGCGTTACCGGATTTCCGATCCGTTGACCATGAATGTTAGACTGGGAATTCTGCATCAACCCTATTCATCATACACGGGCTATACACCGCAAGCCGCTAACTTTCTCGGCGGCGTCGAACTGGAATATCATCCAACTAATAACATCGGATTGTATCTGGGTTTCAGTAACATGCCGATATATTACAGCCCGTATTTGTATGACAACCGTTACAGCCGTTACACTCCTCAAGTTATCGACAAGGAATAACCGCTATGCCGGCAGAGGAATAAATATTGGCGGACAAGAAAAATTGACCGAGGGACACCTCGGTCTTTTTCATGGGATATGAAGTGACTCAAAGGCGATCGGGAAAAACAGAGAAATCTCAGCGTCAATCGGAACGCGACACTCGTTTCACCTGGATAATATTGCTTCAGGTGGTCCAGACAGCTCTCCTTGTTCTTATATTGATCAACACAACGGAATGGAATCCCTTCAGCCGGCTGTCACTTGTATCCAAACCTGATTCGGAAATTGTCGAAGATTACACTATTCCTGAATCCGTCATAATTGAAGAACCTGAGGAGATAATCACCCCGGCGGAAATTCCCAATCCCATCAAAGTGGAGGTGTTGAACGGCTGCGGTGTAGCGGGAATCGCCTCCCGGACTGCGGATTTTCTCCGTAAAAAAGGCTTTGATGTACGGGATTTTAAGAATGCGGACAGGTCGAATTATACTCACACCGTAATCTATGTCCGCGGAAGCGCCCTTGCCCCGGGTGAAGATTTAGCGAAAAATATCGCTCTGCCGCTGGAAATGGTGAAATTAAAACCCGATCCTGATTTAGTGGACATCGATGTCACATTGATAATCGGGCGCGACCACCGGCAGTATATTTTACCAAGATGATTCTTGATTCTCGATTCTTAATTCTTGATTCTCGATTTATGATTCTTGAACCTTTACTTTTCAGTTGCTTAAAGTCCAAGAATAAAATTTCAAATATCTTTGGGTTCTTCGCTATTTTGTGTGGGTAACTTCTAAGTTAAACCAAACAACTTACTTATCGTCATTCCGGCTTGTCCGGAATTGGTTCCGTAATACAAGAAGATTCCCGGCGCGTCCGCTTTCAGCGGACTTGCGGGAATGACGGTGCGGGGTGTTTTTGAATGAAGCGTCAAGCAGCTTGCTTATTATATCAATACCCATACGATTCAGCGAAGAACCTATCTTTGGCTAGATTTTGACTCGCGGCTTGTCAATATTCATGCTCATCCGTGATTAAATAATTTAGGAAAAACTGCAGAACAACTCCGAAATACTCGCCGATAAAATCGCCCGGCTGTTCCTGGAGAAGAAGGCTCATGATATTATAGTGATGGACCTTCGCTCCCTCACTACCATGACCGACTTCTTTGTCATCGCCAACGGGGCGGTGGATATCCACCTCAAGGCTCTGTCCGACCATCTCCTCAGCGCTTTAAGAGAGGAAAAAATCAAGCCTCTGCATGTCGAAGGGTACAACAATCTGCAATGGGTGCTGATCGACTTTGTCGATGTGATCGCGCATCTTTTTCTGCCGGAACAGCGAAAATACTACAACATTGAGAGGCTTTGGAGCGAAGCGGAAGTGAAAAGATACGAGTAAAAGTTATCCCATTTTATCCGCAGACTCCATCTAAACCTTTCTTTCATGCTATATTATTATCATCGCAAGTGAAAAATTTCTTATGGATTTAAATTCAACACAGAATAAAGATATATATACATATCTTCGGGAAGCGTTAATAACCGCAGTCTCCGTCGAACTTCCGCAGGATTTTGAAATCGAATTTGAATCTCCCAAAGACCCGTCCCACGGAGATATTTCCACTAATCTGGCGCTTAAACTCGCCGGCGTCTTACGCAAACCGCCGATCACTATTGCATCCGAAATTGTGAATAACCTCCCAATAGATGATTCATTCATCGCCAAAGCCGAAGCGGTGAAACCCGGTTTCATCAATTTCACATACAGCGAAACCTATTCAAGGAACGCGCTGGCGGATTTACTGCTTAAGGGTGAAGATTACGGTAAATGTGATATTGGCGGCGGCAAGCGTGTGTTGCTTGAATTCGTATCCGCTAATCCCACCGGACCTTTGAACATCGTATCAGCCCGGGCCGCGGCTTTAGGCGATTCCCTCAAACGAATCATGAACGCCTGCGGATATAGAGCTGAAAGTGAATTTTATGTGAATGACGCCGGACAGCAGGTTCTATTATTAGGGCATTCTTTTTTAGTAAGGCATGCCAAAACTATGCATAATATTGATATAGGATTTCCTGAAGGAGGTTATAAAGGCGCTTATGTGATGGAAATGGCTGTTGATTGGGTTGACAAAGATTTCGATTGGCATAACCTCAATGATGAGCAAAAACTGAGAGCAGGAAAGATGATGGTGGATCGTATTGTTGTAAATCAGAAATCGACATTGAACTTATTTAATGTATCCTTTGATAAATGGATATATGAATCCGAGATAAGAACGAAAAATAATCCCGATAAACTGCGAGATGAATTAATTGATAAAGGTTTAGCTTGCCTGAAAGACGGCGCAGTATATTTCAAAACTTCTCAATTCGGCGACGATGAAGACCATGTCATTTGGACATCGGCCGGCCGGCCTACTTATTTCCTGCCGGATATCGCTTATCACCAAGACAAGTATGAGCGCGGTTTTGAATGGTTGATTGATATTTGGGGGCCTGACCATCACGGTTATATCCCCCGGATGAAAGCGGCGTTGAAAGCTTTAGGGCATCCGGAGGATTCCTTCACTGTGATCCTCGCCCAGCAGGTGAACCTCATGCGCGGCGGCGAAAAAGTGAAGATGTCCAAGCGCGCCGGGGAAATTATCGAAATGAATGAGCTGATAGAAGAAGTTGGAACAGACGCTGCCCGCTTTTTCTTCCTCCAGCGAAAAGCTTCCGCCCACCTCGATTTCGACCTCGATTTGGCGGTTAAAGAGACCGAAGAGAATCCGGTTTTCTATATCCAATACGCTCACGCGCGCTTATGCAGTATCGAACGATTCGCCGAAGATCCGGGCATCAAAATGGACGCAGGTAAAATCAATTTGCTGAAAGAGACGGAAGAATTCAATCTGATAAAGAGACTTATCGAATTTCCCCAGATTATCCAGCTTTGTTGCCGCAAACTGGAACCTCAGCCGATTACAGTATATTTATTACAGCTCGCCTCTACCTTTCATAGTTTCTATCAAAAGCGCCGGGTGGTGACTGACGACCGGGAATTATCTTCCGCCCGGCTGGCGCTGTGTCATGCGGTAAAACAAGTGATCGCTAACGGTTTGAATCTGATCGGTGTGTCCGCGCCGGACAGGATGTGAAAATGATATATGATATTTGATATTTGATATTAGATATTTGATGAGTGATATGTGATATATGATATATGATGCCCTCTCGTTCTCACGCTCCAGTGTGGAAATGCATACCAGCTCTTAGTAGCCCGGTTTCTCCGAAACCGGGGCATCCAAGTTTCCCCCTTTTTTAAAGGGGGACTAAGGGGGATTATTTTCCACCGGGATACGCCCGAAAACGGACTTGAAACCCGGCGGGAACAGAAATGACGGTATTTTTTGTTTGTTTTTCTTTACCCTTTACCCTTTACCCTATTTTCAAGAGAAATGAAACTCCCGTCTCATACCCTCATATCTCAAATCTCGACTCTAAAATCACATATCAAAACAATTCCTCTCCTTTACCGCCGATAAAAATTGCCATTGCCTCCCTTTTTTTTTAAATTATTAAATATGCTTTTTCATCCCCATAATGCTGTCATTCCAACTTGTCCGGAATCGATTCCCGACGCGTCCGCCGAACAGCGGACTTGCGGGAATGACGAGGAGTGGCGAGGACACAATTATATTAGCACACTGCTGAAAATCACGGCGGCGGCAGTAATAATTCTATTCCTGCTTAATTTCGGTTTTTCCCAGGAATTAACCGGCGGCTGTGAAGTCTACATCACTTCTACACCCGCTGGTGCTGAAGTCTCTGTGGACGGTAATACTACCGGAATGAAGACTCCCTGTATTGTCAAAGGTCTCAATCCCGGGGCGCATATCTTCAAGCTGGAAACCGGTGACTATTCCGCCGAGAAGAAGATTATTCTGCAGGAAGGAGTTTTAGGGCGGCATGAAATTAAACTGGCGCTGAAACCCGTCAAACTCAATATCCGCAGTATCCCCGCTAATTCCAATGTGATACTTAATAACCGCCAGATCGGCGGCACTCCGCTCAGCACAACGCTGGAGAATACCGGCAGGTATTCACTCAGATTGGAAGCAGAAGGGTATATCCCCAAAGATACACTTCTGCATTTATCAGAGCGGAGAGAGTACTCCTTCACTTTTGAATTGGAAGCGGCGGGATTTGTCCATATCGAAAGCGCACCGGCGGGAGCCGATGCGTTTATAGACAAAGTCTATTTCGGTTCCACCCCGATTGACACTCAGTTGACCAAAGGAGGGCATACACTGCAGTTGATGAAAGGTGATTATCATATTTTTTATCAGGATTTCTCCCTTTCTCCCGGCGAACGGCAGGAAATCCATGCGGAACTAAAAAAACTACATGGCTATCTGACAGTGAAAAACGCTCCTCCGAATACGGAAATTTATCTTAATGGTAAATTCTTAGCGCTTTCACCTCTGGAAAAATATGAGCTCGATGTGGGCGAATACAGTTTTAGTTACCGCCATCCTGATTATGAGAAACCCGATAAGAATATCCCAATAGTAATAACTCAGGAGCGGGTTTCAGAGGTGAAGCTCCGGATGCGGCGTAAGACTATGGCTCGCAGTGTGAGCCGCAGTGTAGTATTCCCGGGATTAGGGCAGAACTACCTCGACCGGAAGACTAAGGCGTATCTATTCGCCGCCGGGGAAATCATCCTGTTAGCCGGAACTACTGTTTCAGCGGCGCTGTTCAACGAAGCGGTGAAAGACTACAATGAAGCCCGCGGTGAGTATATGAAACAGATAGAACCCAACAGTATCGCCTCCGCCAGAGAAATAATGTATGACCGCTATAAAAATGTGGATACTTACGACAGTCAAGTCAAGGCATTTTCATATATGGCGGGTGGATTGTGGGCATTGAATATCGTCGATGTAATATTGACTAAAAATCAGAGTTACAAAGGTCTGCGCCTGCAGGGCGGTTTTTCCGCAGACGCTGACTTATTGGGATACAGCATAACGATAGGGTGGTGAGTATGAAAAGATCGATTATATATCACGCATTAATCATCGCCCTCCTTATCTTCGGATGTGCAAAGAAACCCACTTCACCTTCGAGCGACAATCCCTTCGACCCGGAAAATCCCTATACCGGAGGCGATCCGTTAGGACTGACAGCTGCGCCTCTGAACGAAGGAATAATGCTGTGCTGGAATAAACCGGCTTTCCCGTCACTCACCGGATATAAACTATACCGCTCTTTCGATGAAGATTCTCTGCAGTATAATTTATTGGCGCAATTACAGGATACGGTTTATCTGGATTCGACAATCACCCGCGGATACAGATATTTCTATCTGGTGACCGCTTTATCGAATCAAGGTGAAAGTATCTCATCTAATATATTACCTGTGGAAGTGTCAAGCGTCCCCTATATGGTCATTGACAGTGATAATCAATACACTCCGGCTATGATAGTGACTCTTGATATATTAGCGGTCTACGCCGATTCCATGCGTTTAGCGGTTTCACCCGCAGGTTCGATTGATGAATCGGTCTGGGAAACTTATCAATCCGCCAGAATATGCACTTTATCAGCCGATACTACAGCTCATTGGATTGACTTCCAGGTTTTATACAGCGATGGTGAATTATCGCCGGTGGTGCGAGATTCCATCGCTCCCCATCCAATGTACGCTAATATCATCATCGGGGACGGATCAGGATACACTAACACCAGCCCGGTGGAGTTCCGGATTGTAGAATCAGGAGCTTTGAATATTATGTTGTCGGAAGATCCCGCTTTCAGCGGCGCGCAATGGGAAAATATCACACAGGTTAATTCCTTCAACCTCTCTCAGGGGGACGGATTGAAAACAATCTATGTCAAACTCAGCAATGACTACTTTGTAAAAGACACCGTATGCGCAGTCACTTATGATACCTTTGCAGAGATAGAATCGGTCAGCCATGACGGCGCCGGCAGGGTTTTGGAATACGGGGATACTTTACTGATCAGCTTGACTATAATCGGCGGTGAGAGCGGAGGTGAATGTTCGGTCGATATCATCGATACCACCGGCGCCGCCCGCAGTAATATAGCGCTTGAAGATAAAGGCGGCGGACTTTATCAATCACTATATGTGATAAATTTAGGCGATGATATAAACGATGGATATCTTGATGGTCATTTCAACGACCGGGCGGGCAATCAAGCGGCGTCGATGTCCTCCGCCAGCGGCATCGATATTGCTTTCTGGCGGCCGGGAATGGCTTTCGTGCCCGCGGGTTATTTCCCTATGGGCTATACTATCGGTGAAGCGGATGAAAAACCGGTGCATGCGCCCTATATCAGCGACTTCTGGATTTCCGTATATGAAGTCACCAATGCGGAATTCGCCGAATTCCTCAACGCTGGATACAGCACATTTCATCATGATAGTATGGCTATAACTTTAATATACGGCGGAGATTATCAAGCGGTAGATTCGCTGGCGGATCATCCGGTCACATATATCGATTGGTACGGAGCGCAGGCTTACGCTGAATGGCGGGTAATGCGCCTGCCCACTGAGGCGGAATGGGAGAAAGCGGCGAGGGGAATAGACCAAAGACGCTATCCCTGGGGACCGATTTTCATGGTAAGCGCCAGCAATAACTTCCTTAACAGTAATGATCCTTGGGAACCCGGCACCACTCCGGCGGGATTCTTTAACGGGGAGGAACATAACGGATACTTAACTTTCAGCGACGCCAGCCCCTACGATTGCCACGACATGGACGGTAATGTCGGCGAATGGTGTTCCGATTGGTATAAGGCGGATTTTTATTCCCAGCCGGGAGCGACATTTAATAATCCCACGGGGCCCTCAACGGGTTCGGAAAAGGTCGTCCGCTCACCCAGCTGGAGTAATTTTTGGATACACTGCTACGCCGCCAACCGGTTTAAATACCCGCCGGGCGAAAAGCGCGGCGATGTGGGTATTAGACTGGCGGTGAACCCATAAGGAAATACTGAATACTGAATGCTGAATACTGAATGAACAAGGATATACAAGATATTAAGTGTAGAATATTTATAACTTGCAGCTTGCAACTTTTAACTTATAACTTGTAAACTCATCTTTATGATAAACCCTCATCAGCCGTACGGCTGACAACTTAGCATGAAAATAGTCTCAAGGGCGAACACATGGGTTCGCCCCTACATTCCCGGATATATGTGGTGTCATGCGTCCCCGCATGACACTAAGTTATTGTTTATATTATGTATGGTGTCGACTGCGGAGAGTCGACACCACAATGAACTAAACCCTAAACCCCAGCCCCTAAACCCTATTTTCAAAGGAAATACTGAATACTGAATGATGGATGATGAATTAGCAAGGATATAAAGGAAATTCAATGTTGAATATTCATTACTTACTACTTGTAACTTGTAACTTGTAACTTGCAGACTTAAATGTATATATCCCGTATTGAATTAACCGGTTTTAAATCCTTCGCAAGCCGTACCCGGCTGGATTTTTTTCCCGGAATCATCGCTATAGTGGGGCCTAATGGCTGCGGCAAGACCAATATCGTCGACGCTGTCCGCTGGGTGATGGGCGAACAGAAGGGTTCTACCCTCCGTTCGGAACGGATGGAACAGATAATATTCGCCGGTTCCTCCAGTAAAAAACCCACCGGTATGGCGGAAGTGAACCTTACGATGGAGAATAACCGCGGGATTATTCCCACCGAATACAGCGAAATCACTATTTCGCGCAGACTATACCGCGACGGGACCAGCGATTATTTGATAAACCGCAAAAAAGTCCGCTTGAAAGACATAGTGGACTTGTTTCTTGACACGGGATTAGGCGCAAATTCATACAGCATAATCCAGCCGGAATTAGTCAATCAGGTATTGTCTAATGATGATGACCGCCGGGTGCTATTTGAAGAAGCCGCGGGTATCGCCAAGTATAAACTGCGGGTGCGCACCGCTGAACGGCGGCTGATTGAAGTCAATGATAATCTTGAAAGATTGAATGATATCCTCACCGAAGTTGATAAGAATGTCCGCACATTGAAACGGCAGTATAAACAGGCTTCCGCCTATGAAAGCCTGCGCAAGCGGCTGGAACAATGCGAAATCGGTGTGATAGCGCTTGACTTTTATGATTTACAGCAAAACCTGCAGGAAGTTGAGAAGAGACAAAAAGGATACAGCGATAATCTGAAAGTCCTGCAGGGCAGGATAGAAAAACAGGAAAACCTCCGAGCCGATATCACCGGTAATATCAACAGTAAATCGAAAGATTATGAAGCGGTGAGAAAGCAATGGGATGACAGCCGGACTGAAACAATGCAGGCTGAAAGCGCATTGTTATTATTGGAGGAAAAAGAACGAAACGCTCAGTCGCAAAAACAGCGGAATGAAGACAATATCACCAGATCGAATCAACAGCTTAAATATCTGTCCGAGCGGAATGAACAGCTGAAATCACAATGCGATTCATTGGAGGTGGAAACCGGCTTATTACAACAACAGTGGGAAGAAGCCAAATCGGCTTATAATGAAGCGGAAGCGGTTTTCGCAGCGCAGCGGGATAAATTAACTGAAGCGGAAAGAGAGATTTCCGATAACCGCAGAAGACTGTCTGAAATTGACCGCAGACTCGCCTCCGATAGTGCGCAGATCAAAGGATGGCGGGAGAACAAAGACGCTGTATTATCAGAGAACG
Source organism: bacterium (assembly GCA_016783645.1). Lineage (GTDB taxonomy): Bacteria > Electryoneota > Tariuqbacteria > Tariuqbacterales > JADHWD01 > JADHWD01. The sequence continues at coordinate 3,994 of JADHWD010000057.1, read as the reverse complement.
AAAATAACCGCCGCCGGATAAAAGAACTTGAGGCGGAAAGCGAAGATAAAAGCGAATACCAGGGTATATTAAACAGTGAAATCGGCAGGCTGAATGAAGCGCTTAAGGTTATAGCAGCGGACACCGAATCAAAAAAAACAGCAATGAAAAAACTGGAGGAGGCTGAATCCCATAACCGCTTACAATATGAAAGATTGAATTCGGAATTGAATTTCCTCAAAGCGTTGATTGAAGGCGGTGAAGGATTCCGCAAGGGAGTGTCATTCCTGATGAAGCGCGGTTTCCCCGGAATCATCGATACTATCGGAAATCTGTTGAAAGTGAAGCCGGAATATGTGAAAGCTATAGAAGCGGCGCTGGGCGAAACTGCGGAATATCTGACTGCGGCCGATGAACAGTCGGCGTTGAACGCAATCGAAATCCTGCGCAGTGAATCCGGCGGGCGGGCGACTATTGCGCATCTCGATTATGAATTTCCTAATAATTGCGCGGCGGAAATCGTAGATGACCGGGTGATAGGTCCCGCTTCCGATTTAGTGGAATGCGGTGATAAGTTCAAACCGCTCATCGATTTTATACTTAGCCAAACACTGGTTGTTAAAACCCTGCAGGATGCGGTCGATATTAGGAAAATCCATCGATGGCGGGGATCGATTGTCACCCTTGAGGGTGAAAGGTTAGACAGTATCGGTATCACCGGGGGGAAAACTTCGAAAAAAAGGCATGTGGTCGGAGGCCGTCAAAGACTATCGGAATTGCGGGAACGGATTAGAGAATTCGATACAGCGATGAAGCGTCTGCAGAATGAATCGGATTCCATCCGGCGGGATATAGACGAGAATGAGGAAAAAAAGAATGGAATTTTGGATGAGATAGAACAAAACAAATCCGAATTATCTCTAATTGAGCGGCGGAACGCCGCCCTTGAAGGCGAAATCAACAGCATTTTCCAAAGGATTCAATCTAATAATCAGCGAATCGCTCTATTAGATGAAAAAACCGCTGATAAACTGAAAGAAGCGGAGGAATTGAAGACCGAATTTGAGAAGGTTCAGCGGATAATAATGAGTGAAGAATCCGAATTGAGCGGACTGCGGAGCTCCTTTCAATCAGTTAGCGATGAATTAGCGGTTCTGCGGGAGGACGCTCACCGGCGGGAACTGGCGCTTTCTGAAAAAACCGGCAGACTGGATAAAATTAAATCGGAAATCAAGCTGGGAGCGTTACGCATCGATGAACTTAAGCAGGAAATCGAACAGATAAATCTGTTTAACGCTGAATTGGATAAGCGGCTTGAACAGATGTCCGCCGATAAAAAAGAAGTTTCCGGTCAAATTGAAAAGAACCGTACATTGACCCGGGAATTGACAATTCAGCTTGAAAAACTTGAACAGGATTTATCCGTCGTCAAGAGCGGGCGGGACAAGATAGATGAAAATCTGAAACAATTGAAAAAAGAAGCGGATGAATTCAAGGAGAGTCTTTCCGAGGAGAAGATAAAATCAGCCGGATTAGATTCCAAAATCACCGGACTGCTGGAAGCGGCGATGGATAAATTCGGAGTAGATTTATCCGCTTTAGAGGAAAAACCTGAATCCGGCAGGGTGGAATTATCCGCCGAAGCGGATAAATTAAGGAGAAAATTATCATCTATAGGGCCTGTCAATCTGCTCGCTTTGCAGGAATACGGCAAAGAGAAGGAACGGCTGGATTTCCTGCAGTCCGAATTAAAGGATATAGTCGAATCGAGAGAATCACTGCAGGAGACTATTTCCCGCACTAATTCCGAAGCTCGGGTGCGTTTTCGGAAGGCTTTGGAGGCAGTGCGGGGAAATTTTCAACTGTTGTTCACAGATCTCTTTGATGGCGGCGCCGGAGATATACAGCTTGAAAGCGGCGATCCTCTGGACACTAACATAATCTTGACCGCCAATCCCGCCGGCAAGAAGTTAAGCTCGCTGGATCAATTGAGCAGCGGAGAAAAGACATTGACGGCTTTAGCGCTGTTATTCGCTTTGTATCAGTTGAAACCCTCCCCTTTTTGCATCTTAGATGAAGTGGATGCGCCTTTAGACGACGCTAATGTGGAAAGATTTATCAAACTGATCCGAAGGTTCATCCAACAGACGCAATTTGTATTGGTGACCCATAATAAGCGCACCATGGAAGCGGCGGATTATCTTTATGGAGTCACTATGGAGGAAGAGGGTGTGTCCAAATTGATTTCGGTTAAATTAGCCGAGCAATTGGAACAAGCTTCATGAAAACAAGTGTAATCTGGTAGATTCATCGGAGGGTCCGATATGAAAAAATTGTTAATAATCATCGCGGTATCAATCATCACCGGTTCCGCTTTAGGAAATCCGGTGTTCACCATCGACCATGCGTCTTTCCGTTCCGGCGATGTGATTTTATTGGATATTTATACGCTTTTACAAAGGAACAGTTTGGTTTATAAATCCACAGAATCGGCGAATACCGCCGAATTCACAATTCTATATGAAATTAAACAAGGCGACAGCGTACTGGCGAGTAATGAAAGAAAGCTGTCCGACCAGACAGATGATTTGAGTAAGATCACGCCTGTGCAGAAAATTCCGGATCAGGCTTCGTTCCTGATCTGCGAAGGGAGATACATAGCGGCGGTCACTGTCACTGATAATATTAATCAGAAGCGGTTCAGGCGGGAAATCGAACTGAAAATCAAGGAATTCGATTACAATACTTTGGCGGTATCCGATATTGAATTAGCTTCTGCGCTGTATCCTGTAAGCGACAAGGGTAAATTTGTAAAAAAGAATTATATTGTGATCCCTTATGCCGATAAAATGTTCGGCGGTAATATAAAAAAAGGATATTTCTATTCGGAGTTTTACAATCTAACCCCGGGTTCTGACGAAAAAGAATATACTGTCAGAGGCGTCATTGTGAATGATATAGGGCAGGTTGTAGAGACATTTTCCGAAAAAAAACTGCCGCAGAGAGCGTCATCAGCGCTTGAAGTTGACAGTTTTTCCATAGCGAATCTCATCACGGGGACTTATAAACTGCGGCTGGAACTCACTGACGGCAGAAGCGGTCAGCGCGCCTCTGCGGAAAAGACATTCTGGGTGCTGAAATCTATCCCCCAGGTTGACACCAATCCCAATGTCGCCTTCTCCAGAATATCTATGACTATCGACAGCCTCTCCGATGAAGAGATTGAGAAAGAATTAGAGTATATCATCTATCTGGCGAAGAAAGATGAACAAAAGCAGATAATGAAATTGAATCCCGCCGGCGGGCGGTTGTTTTTGAAAAATTTCTGGCAAAAAAAAGCCGAAGAAAATGTCTTCCGGCAGATCTATTTATACAGAATAATGACGGTTAACGACAGGTATAGTTTTTATCATACGGAGGGATGGCAGACCGACCGGGGACGGACGCTCATCCTTTTCGGCGAACCCTACAGCGTCCGGCGGGTGAACCGGGGAGATACCGAATTCTTCAACACCCTCTACGACCATTCCGAAAGCCAAGCGTCGAATGTTGCGGTCAATCTGCTTTCAAACAATGGTTACGAAATATGGTTCTACGATAAAATTGAAGGCGGTATCGTATTCGTATTTTTAGAAGAACAATATGAGAATGATTACCGCCAGGTTTATTCCTCCAAGACCGGCGAGTACAGCGATATCGTCTGGCTGGAAGCTATCGAATCTCTCAATCCTTCATGGTTTAGACATTAATCTGAGAATAGGGTATAGTATCAGGAACGAAGCCAGCTATTCCGTTCTGGCGGTTCTTGTCCGCCGTAAAGCGGATATGTCCTGGAAGCGTTTGAATCTTGAGTCTTGAGTCCTGAGCCCTGAGTCTAAAGTCTAAAGTCTAGCCAAAGATATTTGAAATTTGATATTCACCACAGAGAACACAGAGATACACAACGCTAAAGGGTAAAGACTCAGGATAATTAACAGGGATTAAGGGGATAAAAGGGATAAAAAATGCAATCTTT
>JADHWD010000003.1 GCA_016783645.1 bacterium | reverse complement strand
GCGAACACATGGGTTCGCCCCTACATTCCCTGATATTTGTGGTGTCATGCGTCCCCGCATGACACTAAGATATTGTTTATATTATGTATGGTGTCGACTGCGGAGAGTCGACACCACAATGAACTAGACCCTATTTTCAAGGTAACCCCAATAGAATTTGATGAATATCCCGACTTTACCCCGCCTACAATTTCAAGTAATTCAGACCGATTTGAGCCGATTCAAAGCGGGTTTGAAACTTGGGTCAAATATAACCGGCAGGGTGGCGCAGGCTATCGGTACCAATCAGTATGTGGTGAGTCTGCGGGGTATGCATCTGGTCGCCCAGTCCGATTCTCCGTTGAAGAAGGGGCAGTTATTCAAGGCGCGGGTGCAGGCGGTTGAACCCAAACTTGAACTGAAAATTCTCAAAGACGGGGTGACCGAGTCCCTCAGCCGGGAATGGGGTATAAACGAAGGTGACCGGCATATTTTAGATGAGATGTCCGCCGCTAAAATGCCGCTGGATAAGGAAAATTTCGATAGAGTGCGGGATATTGTGCAAAGATTCAAGCGGAATCCGAATTTTAAAGCCAGCCGGGAAGAGATCACCCGCGCCGCTGTCAGATTACATCAACTGGGTCTGCCGGCCACCGAAGAAAACTTCGCGGTTCAGTTATCCATTGTCAAAGGCGATACTTTATTAGCCCGGCTTTTGGAAAAATTGATGATGATGAACCTGTCTGAAGACAGCGGCGTTCCAGCGGAAGTGATGAAATTCCTGAAAAGCCTGCCGCAGCAGTTCAGCGCGGAAAATATGGTGAAAAACCTTCCCGTTCTAGCGAATCTGCTGGGATTGATGCATGAATCTTCATTGAAAAGCCTGCTGAATAATCTGAAGCCAGGCAAAGAGATGAATTTGAAATGGGCGCTGATGTTGATGCAGAAGGCGGGATTGGACAGTGAAACGGTCAATAAACTGGGACAGCATCTGGAAGCTATGCAGTTTCAGAACCTGCCGGAAAACCGCCCGGGCGCCGGCGATAATTTCATCCTGCAGATACCGGTGCTCTTTAAGGGGCAGTGGGAAGAAGCTTGGGTGAAATTCAATTTCGGCGGCAATCAGAAACATCTCGATAAAGATAACGCTTCGATTAGAATAAAACTCGATTCCCGCAATTTAGGCGAATTGTCGGCGGCGGTGGATATCTCCGGCGGAGCGATGATTATCGGACTGGATTTCCAATCCGAAGAGACAGCCGATTTCGTGAGAAAATTTTCCCATGAATTGATAGAAGCGGTCGAAGGATTAGGTTATAATATCAAAAGCCTGACTGTGACCGGAGGAAGAGGAAATTTAAATACGGAAGAGGATGAAATGAGATTTCATCCTTCGGAGGAAGGGATAGACTTTTTAGCGTGATAGAGGTGCTATCATGATGGGTATATTTAAAAGGCGCAGAGCGAAAGCTAAAGAGAAAGAGACGGCGGGATTGTATATATTTCATATTCCCGCTGAAGGTTTTTATGTGAAGCATGGCGTACCGTCGAAATTATTCAAAAAGCTGAAACTGGCGGTGATTGATCCTTCCGAAATGGAAAGCCGAATGGGCGAAAGATTCTTTATCAACCAGGCGTTCATGAATAAAGACGATATCCTGCCGTTTTTAGAGAAACATATGAGACGGTTCGACATCGACCTGCCGGATTTCAAAAGGCGGAAACCTTTTGTGGTGAAATCCTTCACCGGCAAGTGGGAATTACGGATGCTGATTGAGAAGCACGATAACGGTAAAATTGATAAAAAATTCTATCCCGCAGGAAAACCGCCAAGATACGCTGACACGATTGAATATATCACCTTTCAAAGCCCTAAAGCGCTCAGGAGACATACTGGTAATTATATTCCGGTGTTTTTTTTAAAATAAGTTAGCAAGTTTGCAAGTCCGCAAGTTAAAATATGTAACAAGATAATTTTTTATATGGCAGGATTGAGACAATCCTGCCTCCACGGAGTTCTCTTTTTGTGGAGTCGGGATTGTCGCAATCCCGACATCATGCTCTTCACAAAGTTAAAGTGAAATAAAAATTCTTAACGGTAAACGGTTAGAAGTGAACGAAAAGGAAGAAAAAGAAAAAAAGAAGCGCCTCTCAGCCGTCGCTTTGAAGTATAAAATGAGCGAGGATCCCGCTCCTAAAGTCGCCGCCAAAGGCAAGGGATTGATCGCCGAAAGAATTATCGAACTCGCTAAAGAAAACGATATTCCCATCAAGGAAGACCCGGATTTGGTGGAAATATTGATGAAGCTGGACTTGAACCAATTCATTCCCGAAGAATTGTACCAGGTGGTGGCGGAAGTGCTGGCTTTCGTCTACCGCATGAGCGGCAAATATGGAGAATCGAAGAATTGAAAATAGATTCGAGCTGTAAGTTGCGAGCTGCGAGTTACAGGTTACAAGTCAAAAACCCGGCGGGAACGGGAAGGTGGGTTAAGAACCCACCCTACTTATATTTTCAGGATAAACCCTCATCAGCCGTACGGCTGACAACTTAGCATGAAAATAATATGCGAGCTGTAGGGACGCAAAATTTTGCGTCCCTACTACATATAATACAGTTTTTGGTCAGCCCGGTTTCTCCGAAACCGGGGAATCTCTATTTCCCCCTTTTCTAAAGGGGGACTAAGGGGGATTATTATGAATATCGAATAACGGATAAGGAATGAAGAAGTTTCTAATTATTCATCATTCGTTATTCGATATTCCTTGTTCGATATTCGCATTTTCTTGACCCTAAAACCTAAATCCTGTTTTCAAATTAAAACATCGCATCAATCCCTCCCCGTCTGTTAAAATCTACCCATATTCATTAGTCTGACCGGAAATATTTTCCCCTCCATTTCATTCCTGTCTTTAATAAACAATAACTTAAGATTGGTATGAGGCTTGCATTTAGTATGATGGGAAAAAGTATGAGATGCGTTTATTCATATCCGCATCTTCAACTTTGACCGCTCATATTCATTTGATTATGGTGAAAACCATGAAGAGAATATATAAAAGGCTCGCTTTCGTCATACCAATCTTGATTTTATTCGCCGCCGCCGATGAAAGCGCGGGGGTATCCGGTTTTGAATTCAGCGGCGGAGAAAGTATCAACCGCGTCGCTTTAGCGGAGACTCTTGGTCCCGGCGGTTTCCATTTCGACTTAAGAAGCCAGTTTCAGAGGATGGAGCTGGACACTTCAAATTATTTCCTCCGTTTCAATGCGGCTTATGGTTTATACCGCAATGTTGATTTTTATTTCTCCGTTCCCTATTACAAGATGAATCGCGGCGGTGTAAACAAGAGCGGGCAGGGCGATGCGGCTATCGGATTGAAAATATCCTGCGTTAAACCCTGGAAACTGCCGGTTTTGGCGGGATTTCAGGCTTCCTTTCTCCTGCCCACAGGCTACCAGAACCATGTGAACGGATTTCCGGAATTCTCTGTCAGTCAGATAGGTTTCGCGCCCAGCCTGTTATTACAATTGCAGAGCAGTAAAGTGGAACTGCTGGGAAATATCGGAGCTTTCACTACGGAGAACCGTGATAATCTGGAAATTCTCGGCGGTTTCGCTGTCAGGATCAGGCTGTTAGGCCGATTTTTGATGGCGTCTGGAGAATACTTCACTAAACATGAATACCTCAACGAATCAGCAGTATCCACCGCTTATTTCGGTCTGGAATCGCACTTCCCCTATATCGGTTTAGGACTGCGGGGAGGGGTGGAGAATGAAGCGGTGACTGAATCTTCCGTGAAATTCACTATTGGGATTTCCATCACTTCGCGGAAGGCGATACCCGGAGTGTCCAAGGGGATATTGGATTCGGGCAGGGATTACAATAATATCATGGTGTTTGAATTTCTTGACGCCGACGACTACAATATGGATGACGGAGTGCGGCGGGAATTCGCCAGAAAATTGGGATCGCTGAAAGACATTACGATATTAGAACCGGAAAACGGCATAAATCCGGAAGAAGCGGTATTAAACCGCCAGCGCGCTTTAACGGAAACCGAAGACAGCGAAGCTGATTTATTGGTATTCGGCCGATATCGCAGCGCTCAATTTGAAAGACATCACGGATGGTTTCTGCCGGGACTAATCCACGCTCCCAAGACAGTTGTGAAAATCAACGCCGATGTATGGGTGATCGACACTAAGCGCGGCGAACAGATTTTCAGCGGGAATATCACCGGCAAAGCCTCCAAGTTAAGAGGAGTGGCTTTTTTCCCCATGAATTCGGAAGATCTGTTTTTCCTGGAAAGTCAATACAAGGAGGATCTGCGCCGGAAAGCGAAGGATAATTTCATCGAGAATTTAGCGGAGGCGTTCTCGGAAAAAATCAAATAACAGAAAAAAGAGAACGGAAAATAGAGAACGGAAAATAGAGAACAGAAAACAGAGAACGGAAAACGGAGAACGGAACGCAGAAATTTATGATAAACGATGTTAAGAAATGTCCATTAGAATATTTAGCCAAAGAAATAATCCCCCTTAGTCCCCCTTTAAAAAAGGGGTAATCAAACTCCCTCCTTTCCTAAAGGGGAACGGGAGGGATTATTAAATGACTGGAATTTTAGCCGCTTATATATTTCCCATTTCCGAATTCCCAATCGGCATATTATTCCATAATATACGAAATCGGAAATATTTGCCGATTGTTCTGTTATGTATCTCATACATTATCAGATATATAGAGGTGGCATAACGGTTGCTTCTTGTAACTTGTAACTTGCAAACTTATTTTCAGGATTTGATATGATAAAGGGAATTTGGACATCAGCCGCCGGAATGTGTCCGCGGATGTTCCGCCAGGAGATAGCGGCGAATAATCTCGCCAATGTCACCACCACCGGTTTCAAGAAAGAGCGGGCTTATTTCAAGTCGATGCTGGACGCCGAGTTGATGGCGGAGAAGGACCGCGACAAATATTCCAGATTGCTGGAAATTGAACAGGTGATGACAAATTACAGTCAGGGATTATTGGAAGAAACTCATAATCCGCTGGATCTGGCGATTGTCGGCGATGGGTTCTTCGCTATTCAGACTCCTCAAGGCGAGATGTACACCCGCAACGGCAATTTTAAAATCGACGCCCGCTCGAGATTGGTGACCTCTGAAAATATGGTGGCTTTAGATGACCGGAACCGCCCTATCTATATCACCGAAGGCAAGGTCTTCATCAATGAAGCGGGCGAAGTTTCTATCGATGACCGCATTGTCGGTAAGTTGAAAATCCGGGATTTCCCTCAGCCATATCAATTGCAAAAAGCCGCTAACAGCCTTTTTACGCCGATTAACAATACTGTCGTCAGTTCCCCGGCTACAATGTATAAAGTCCGGCATGGATTTTTAGAGCGTTCCAATGTGCAGCCGGTGGAAGAGATGCTGAATATGATAGTTTATTTTCGCAATTATGAAGCGGACTCGCGGATTTTAATGGCGCAGGATGATACTTTACGCCGGGCGGTCAATGATGTCGGACGAGTTTCTTAATTGATTATTTTGTTTATTAACATAAAGGACTACAGTTATGATAAGAGCATTATTCAGCGCCGCTTCCGGTATGTATGCCCAGCAATTGGGCATCGATGTCATCGCTAATAACCTGGCGAATGTGAACACCACCGGCTATAAGAAGAGCAAGGCGGAATTTCAGGATTTGATCTATCAGACATTACGCGCCGCCGGCACCTCAAGCTTTCAAGGAGTGATGGTGCCGACGGAACTGCAGGTCGGTCACGGTGTTAGGCCTGTGGCGGTGCAGAAGAGTTTCTCTCAAGGCGATGCATTAGCCACCGAAAGGCCATTAGATGTCGCTATCATGGGCAACGGCTTTTTTCAAATCAGCCTGCCGGACGGCACTATCGCTTACACCCGCGACGGTTCTTTCAAGATGAGCGATGAAGGCACTTTAGTCACTTCCGATGGATTCACTTTAGAACCGCAGATAAGCCTGCCGGAAGACACCACTTCTATGAGTGTAGCCGCGGACGGTATCGTATCCATATTAGTGGTCGGTTCCACCGATTCTCAGGAAGTGGGGCAGATCGAATTAGCTAAGTTCATCAATCCCGCCGGATTGAAGAACATCGGGCAGAACCTCTACCAGCCCACCGCCGCTTCCGGCGATCCTTTACTGGGAACTCCCAGCGCCGAAGGGTTCGGGCAGTTGAATCAAGGTTATCTCGAAGGTTCCAATGTCAAGGTGGTGGAAGAGATGGTGAACATGATAGTGGCGCAAAGAGCTTACGAACTCAATTCCAAGTCCATCCGCACCGCCGAAGAGATGCTGCAGATGGCGAATAATATCAAACGGTAAAAATCAGTTAAGAGTTAAGAGTTAAGAGTTAAGAGTTAAAAGTTCAAATCTTTTACACTCGTTCCCACGCTCCAGCGTGGGAATGCATAACGATGCCGTGATGAAAACACAAAAAATACATATCGTCATTTTGATCTGCTTATCAGCGCTTGTTGTAACGGCCGATGCGCAGGAAGTTACGGTGGCGGCGAGAGAATATGTTATCGCCAGCGGTTCCGAAGTGCTGTTGACGGATATAGCGGATATTTTTGGTTTAAACCGCCGGCTGGCGGCGAATCTGAATTCGCTGTTCATCGCTGAAACCCCGGTGAACAATGAAGTCTATAAAATCAACCGCAATGAACTGCGCCGCCGGATAGAAATCGGCGGCTTCAATTTGAGGGATATCGCTTTTCAGGGTTCATTTGAAACAATGGTGGTGAGCGAAGATTTCGCCTGCGGCGGCGATTACTTGAAGCGGATTGTCGAACAATATATCAATTCACATTATTATAACAGCGGCATAGTCTGTGAAATCGAATTCAAGCATCTCCCCAATTTGGATAAACTGCCGGAAGGTAATTTAGAGATGAAGGTCATTGACAAGCCGAATCAGGATTTCGCGGGGATTGCGGTGATTAATGTCGGCATATATGATGATTTCAAATTATTGAAGAAACTGCCGGTTTCAGTGCGGATTAAAACCTTTCAGCGGGCTTTAGCGGCAAAAACTCGAATAGACCGCCACAGCCAAATTCTTCCCGCCAATACAACATTGAAAATGGTGGAGACTACCAGGACTTTTGGCGAACCTTTGACTGAATCGGCTTACAGCGCCAATATCCGCACCAAGCGGATAATCAATGAAGGTGAAATAATAACTTCCGCTATGGTGGAAATTCCTCCGCTGATTGAAACCGGTGATGAAGTGCTGCTGACAGTGAAAGCGGAAAATTTACGGATTACGATTCCCGGGCGGGCAAGACAGTGCGGCGGTGAAGGCGATTTCATAGAAGTGATTAATATTGCTTCTAAAAAGCTGGTCACCGGACAGATCATAGATGAAAACACAGTGTTAGTTGATTTACAGGGATTTTAAATAAAGTTCTTTTTATAAACGCGGTCAGCGAGCAAGCTAGAAAATAACCAGTTCAATGAGAGCTTTCAGTAGAATAATTTTTTGTGATACTATATGGCTGACCGCGCCACCCATATTTTTAAAGTTTAAATTTGTGTGGCACAGCCAGCCCTTATAACAAATAAGACTCTTTATTTTTTAATAACCTTCATCGAAGAAATCACAGATAAATTTCGCGCTGGCTGTGCACTGAACAATCTGAACAATATTACTTGAGGTAATGATGAAACAGCTAATGATAATATCGACAATCCTTTTGACTATAAGCGGTATAGTTTCCGCCGGGGGGTTATACGGCAATGCGCCGACTTTGTTCTCCGACCACCGCGCCTGCGGAGTAGGCGATGTGATCACCATCGAAATTATGGAAGTAGCCTCCGCCTCTAACGAAGCTTCCACCGATATCAAGAAGGAGCAGAGCAATAAGATTTCCAGTTCCGGATCGGGATTCCTCGATTTGATACCTGTGGCTGGATTAAATAATTCCATGCAGAACGAATATAGCGGTGGAGGTAAAAGTTCCCGCAAGGGTAATTTGAAGGCGAAGATAACCGCCCGTATCGTAGCCGAACTGCCTAATGGCAATTACATTATCGAGGGTTCGAGGATTGTCGATGTCAACGGCGAAAAACAGACTACGGTATTGACCGGCGTTATCAGGCCGCAGGATATCACGCCGCAGAACACGGTCTATTCATATAATATCGCTGAAGCCCAGATAAGTTACAAGGGCAGAGGTCCCGTCAACACCTCCCAGCGTCCCGGCATATTGGCGAGAGTTCTTAACTGGATATTCTGAAGGAAGTAATCCCCCTTAATCCCCCTTTAAAAAAGGGGGAAACAAGACTTATGATTTGGTAGGTTGGGGGCTTGTCCCCCGACGAATTGTGCGGGGGGATAAACCCCCCGCCTACCATAACAATCATATAAAGACTTCATCTTTCTAAAGGGGGGAAGGGGGCATAAGCGCTTGAATAAGAGGAATTGTATGTTTTTGTAGGGTTGAACGGCGTTCGCCCTCACCGAAATTTGACCTTCTAAATTGTAGGGACGCAAAATTTTGCGTCCCTACTGCAGCGACACGCTATAGCATGCCGCTACACACTTAAAATGCTTCGCCCCTACATTATAAGATTTATGTCTTAATTAAGCGCTTATGGGGGAAGGGGGGATTATTATAACAATTGAAAAGCCGCTAATTATATTAAGGTAATATCATGCGAAAGATTTACATCATCATAGCGATATTAGTATTGTTTCCCGGACTGCTCACCGCACAAGTCCGGTTAAAGGATTTGATGGATATGCAGGGCGCGGCTTCCACCCAAATTATTGGATACGGCTTGGTGGTGGGACTTGATGGTACCGGCGACGGTACCAGGTCATTTTTCACCATCCAGTCGATAGTGAACATGCTGCAAAGGTTCGGTCTCAGCGTGGAAGCCGCTAAGATTAAGCCTAAAAATATTGCGGCGGTGATGGTGACAGCGGAACTGCCGCCCTTCGTGAGACCGGGATCGTCCATCGATGTTACAGTATCCTCTATAAGCGACGCCCGCAGTCTGGAAGGCGGTATTTTACTCATGACACCGCTGTTATCGGTCGAAGGCGAACAATACGTTCAGGCTCAGGGGCCGGTATCCATCGGCGGAATGAATGCCGGGGCGGCGGGAGCTTCCATATCAGTCAATCACGCTTTAGTAGGCAGGATACCTCAGGGCGGTTCAGTTTTGCAGGGTAATCCCGCTGAAGTGTTGGTGAAAGGCGCAGTCACTCTACTTCTACGCAATCCTGATTTCACCACCGCAACACGGTGCGCTGAAGCTATCAATGAACTCTACGGTCAGCCGCTGGCGATGGTGTTAGACGCCGGAACGGTAGAAGTGAGAGTCCCCCCGGAAGTCATGGGTCCCACTGAGACTTTCAAATTCCTCTCTAATGTGGAAAATATTGAGATTCAGCCGGATATGCCGGCGAGAGTAGTGATAAACGAACGGACCGGTACTATTGTAGTGGGCAGCCATGCCAAACTGACTCCCATAGCCATTTCCCATGGCAGTCTTTCGATTAAGATCGGGACTACTACCAGCGTGTCTCAGCCCGCTCCTTTTTCACAGGGGCAGACCCGGGTGGATACCGGCGCCACTATCGAAGTCAGCCAGCCGGAATCGAGATTGATGGTCATCGAGCAGACGCCGGATATCGGCAGTATGGCGAAGGCGCTGAACGCGCTGGGAGTGACTCCCCGCGATATTATCGCAATATTTCAAGCTTTGAAGGAAGCCGGCGCATTACAAGCGGAATTGATTATCATCTGAAAATAGCTGTCAGCTGTCAGCTGTTAGCTATGCACTCGTTCCCACGCTCCAGCGTGGGAATGCATACCAGACTCTCGTTCCGACGCCGGAGCGAGAAACAAAGAACACCGTCATTCCGGCTTGTCCGGAATCGAATGATTAAACAACGCTGGCAGGTCACACCCGCCTGCGGCGTGCAAGACCTGCCAGAACGGGATTTTTTAACTTGCAGACTTGTCAACTTGCAAACTTGCGAACTTATTTTCAGGAAAAACAATGGATATCAACTTAGCGAATTTCGGCGCGGACTATCTGGACTTAATCCGCAATGACCAGGGTAAATTGAAGGCGGATCTGCAGAGCAAGGACGAGAAGAAACTATTGCACGTCTGCCAGCAGTTTGAGGCGATATTCATCCGGCAGATGCTCAAAGAGATGCGCAAGACTATCCCCAAAGACGGAATGTTCCCGGAAAGCAACGAGCGGTCTTTTTACACTTCGATGTTTGATGAAAAAGTAGCGGACACCGTGGCGGAAAACGGAAGAATAGGACTGGCGGATATGCTGTTCAAACAGATGAGTCCCAGATACCATCGGATAGAAGACAGTTCAACGGAAATAAAGGAATTGAAATAGATGGAAGCCAATATCGCTGAAATACAGGAAATAGTAGAGCGGGAAACAGAGATACTGGAAGCGTTGACCGACCTGCTGTATCAGCAGAAGATGTCCGCTATACGGGGAGATATCGAGCTGTTGAACCGCTTGACCCTTAAGCAGTCCGAGGCGTACGCCAGGATAGCGGAACTGGAAACGGAACGGTTGAAATTGATCGCCCCGATTGCGGAAGAATTGGAAGTCGCTCCCGAAGAGGTCACGCTATCTTTATTGAAACAAAGAAGCGGGGATAACAGCGGCGGCCGCTGGGATAAATTGCTGATGGTTTTAAAACCGTTGATATTGAAAATCCGGCGGGCGGTCCGAGTGAACAGTTTGTATTTCAAGCGCAGTATGCAGTTGAATGAAGAGCGGATGCGGAATGTTCTGCATTTCCAAAGCGGGAATGCGATGTATGGCAGGAATGGAGTTAAGAAAGAAGCGGATAAGAAACATAGTATTATATTGAACCGGCAGATATGAACAATATATTCAGTTTATTAGAAGTCGGCAAGCGTGCGGTGCAGACCAACCGCCTGCAGATGCAGGTGATAGGTCATAATATCGCCAACGCTGACACCGAGGGCTATTCCCGCCAGCGCGCCAATCAGAAGGCGGCTTCCGCTATGGATATGCCAGGTTTAGGGCAGGCGGGCACCGGCGTGATGATTCAGGAGATCACCCGCGCCCGCGATATCCTGCTCGACCGCCAGGTGCGGAATGAGAAATCGGCTTTAGGACGCTGGGAAGGGCAGGACGATCTGCTGAATTCCATACAGAATATCTTCACCGAGCCTTCGGAACTGGGTTTCGGCAATGTGCTGGATGAGTTCTGGAGCGCCTGGGGCGATATCGCTAATGATCCGGAAGATATAGGAGGGCGGTCGGTTTTAAGACAAAGGGCGGTGATGCTGTGCCAGAATTTGAATGATTACGACAGCGATATAAAAATGCTGCAGGAAAACGCTAACGCCGAAGTGATATCATTGAAAAATAATCTGAATCAATACGCCGCCCAAATCGCCGATCTGAACAAGAAGATTCAGATTGCGGAAAACAGCGGACAGAACGCTAATGACCTGCGCGACCAGCGGGATTTACTGCTCGATAATTTGTCGGAAATCATCAAGGTAAAAATAAGCGACAACAACGACGGCACGGTGAATATCTACCTCGGAGGGGAGATATTCATTCAAGGCGGTGAATACCGCACATTAACCACTAAGCTCTCGTCTATCAACGGCGTCGTAATCGATGAATTGGTATGGGACGGGACTTATAATAATGTTGTGGTGGACGGCGGCAGATTAAAGGGGATTATGCAATTCCGCGATGTGGACGCTATAGATATCAGGAACCGTCTTGACGACTTCGCTGATACATTAGTGAATAATGTGAACGGCTTACATCAAGGCGGATACGGCCTTAACGGCAGTATGGGGATAAGCTTCTTCCGTTCGGATACAACCGGAGCGGGAGGTATTGAGGTGAATCCCAACATCCTCAATGATTTGAATAATATCGCCGCCGGGGGGAGTGAAGCTCCCGGCGATAATGAAAACGCGTTGGCGATCGCCGCTTTAGCCGATGCGAAACTGATGAACGGCGGAACTCAGACTTTAAATGAGCATTACGCCGCAACCGTCTCGGAAGTGGGAGCGAGGAAGGAGAGTTCCGGTTTATACCGAGAACAGTCGGAAGCGGTGCATCTGCAGATGGTCAATGACCGCTCGGCGGTGTCAGGCGTGTCCTTGGACGAAGAGATGGCGGATTTGATCAAGTTCCAGCAGAGCTTCAATGCGGCGGCGATTTTGGTGTCGACCGCCAATGAACTGATGACCACGATTATTAACCTGGGGAAGTAGGCAGGGGATTTATCCCCTGCATAGTCTGTATTGACATTCAAATTTATTTCGGTTTAAAATGGAGATTGCCACAAGGCTTTCGTCCGCTATACAGCGGACTTCACCCTTTCGCAATGACACAATTGGATACTTTATAGAACTAATCTTTATTGTCAATACATCTAACTCTTAACTCTTAACTCTTAACTCTTAACTCTTAACTCTTAACTCTTAACTCTTAACTCTTAACTCTTAACTCTTAACTCTTAACTCTTAACTCTTAACGGTGATCACATGAGAATATCAGACCAGATGCGCGTCCGTTCCCTGCTGTATCAATTGGAGAACCATTTGGATTCGGTCAGCAAGTATCAATCGCAGTTATCGACGGGGAAGCGGATTGAGGAGCCTTCGGATGATGCTTTCGGCGCGGGAAAGGCGTTGAGATACCGTCATGGGATAAAGATGAACGAACAGCATGTTAGGAACGCTGAAGACGGGATGGGGCGGATGCAGTATTCTGACGGTATCCTGCAGAGTATCACCAATTTAATGAATCAGGCTATGAGCCTGGCAGTGGCAGCGGATAATGACACTTTAACCGCCGCAGACCGGCAGGTGATAGCCAACGAGGTTGATCAATTGCTGGAAGATTTGGTATCCAAAGCGAACACTCAATATAACGGCAAGTACCTCTTCGGCGGATTCAACGACAACGCCGAAGCTTTCACAGTCACCCGCGATGGGCAGGGATTAATCACCGCGGTCAGCGCTAATCCCGATGGAATCGACCAAGAGATCAAGCGGGAAATCGGCGTGGGTTTGAAAGAGACTGTCAATATCGGCGGGACTTTATTATTTCAACCTGACGGTGAAGGAGCCGAATCCGACCTGTTCCGGAAACTCATCACTTTGAGGGACGGCTGTATCAATAATGACCCGGATGCGATAGGTCCCCAGATAGACGCTATCCAAGACGGCATCGACCAAATTAGTTATCATTCATCGACATTAGGCGCTAAGGTGAACTTTTTCCAAAGACAGCTGGAACAGCTGGGAATGGATGCGGTGAATTACACCGATTCTCTTTCAAATGTAGAGGATGCGGATTTAATCGAGACGGTGATGATGTATGAACAGGAACAGGCGGCATACGAGGCGGCTTTGGCTAGCGGAGCCACTATCATTCAGATGAGCCTGATCAATTTCATGGGATGATTTCTGCGAGATTTTAGATTTTTGAGATTTGATTTTAGATACTTACTCATTAGATGTAAGAGTTAATCTCTTACATTAACATTTCCCCGCATTAAAATTTACAGGGATAAAAGGGATGAAAGGGATAAAAACATTGAATTTATTCAATCTTCGATGAAATCCTGTTATCAAATCTCCGATATTATATAACACATAAATTTAATCCTTTGTGTCCTTTGTGGTTTCTCTTTTTTTAATTCTAGCCACAAAGAACACGAAAGAGGCGCAAAGTTCACCAAGTTTTCAAAATAATTGAATTTTTTGTGAAATCCTCATATTGCATTTTTTATCCCTTTCATCCCCTTAATCCCTGTTAATTATCTTGAATCTTTAGCCTTTTGTATCTCTGTGTTCTCTGTGGCAAATATAAAATTTCAAATATCTTTGGCTAGATTTTAGATGTTCTGTCTTTATCCGCTCAATTACCTTCATTACCTGAACATATAACTCAATAAGGAAGAGCAATGCCGGTGAAATGCCCTTGCTGCGGATGGGAATCGGATAAATTCCAGCCCGCCGGATTAGTTCCCCGACCTAATGCGTTATGTCCTAATTGCGGTTTATTGGAAAGACATCGCGCCTTATGGATGTTCCTGCAGAACCGGACCGGATTTTTCCAGGATAACCTCAAGGTTCTGCATTTTGGGCCTGAAGAATATTTCCGCAAAATGTTCGGTTCACTGAAGAACCTGGAATACTACAATGCGGACATCGAATCCGATTCCGCTATGATGCGGGTGGATATCACTAAAATCCCCTTCAAGGATGATTCCTTCGATGTGATATTGTGTTACCATGTGCTGGAACATGTTGAAGATGACCGGAAAGCTTTGGCAGAACTTTTCCGCGTCCTTAAACCGCAGGGATGGGCGGTGTTACAAAGCCCGGTCGATTGGCAGAGGGAACATACTTTTGAAGATCCGAATATAACAGCTGCCGGGGAGCGGTTGAAGGCTTTCGGGCAGGAGGACCATGTGCGGATATACGGCAGGGATTATTTAGAGCGTATTAAATTGGCGGGTTTTAAACTGGAATTGGTGAATATCCTAGACGATTTCACACCGAATGAGATAAAACTTTACGGGCTCAGGGATGAAAAGATATTTCATTGCTTGAAACCATTGAGGACTACGGTACAAGAGGACAAGCAAATTGTCGATGCCCCTGATTATTCTTTAGATAATCTCCCCAACACCGTCATTCCGGCTTGTCCGGAATCGATTCCCGACGCGTCCGCCGATGAGCGGACTTGCGGGAATGACGAGGTGCGGAATGAACAAGACCAACAGACACTTCAGACTAAATCGAAGTATGAAGAAACTATTGAGGCGGGTATGAATACGGATAATAGTAAAGAATATAGCGATTCCGCGCGCCTGCAGGCGCTGATCAACCTATTGGAAAGCAAGGGTTTGATTTCTCAGCGGGAAATTGAAGAAGAGTTGAAGCGGCTGAGCGGTGAAGCCGAATCCAAGGTCATACATGAGACTGAATCCGCAAAAAAAGAAGCGGAATCGAAACCCGTGAAAGCAGAAACTGTTCATATTGCGCCGGAAAAACAAGGTAAAACCTCTGACATAAAGGTCACCATCGACGGTCCTCAGTTGGACATTTCCGGCTACGCTTATTTCACCCGCAGTTTGACTTTAGGATTGGATAAAAGAGGCGCCGATGTCAGTGTGATCAACAAATGGTTCGGCGGCGCGCCCGATGTCAAGCAGGTGGAGGAAAACGCGCCCGCCGAAAACGGCGCTATCTATCTGAAATTAGAAGGAAAGCGCTACCGCTATAAGACTCAAGTTGACTATGACAAAGTCCAACGGATTGTCGAATTGGATAACGCCGAAAACAGCCCTCAAGGCAGGACTTATATCGCCTGCCTGCCGCCGGTGGGGAAGAATTCCTCCATATATAAGATGATCCGTGACGATCATCCCGGATACGCCAAATATATCGGCTACACTATGTTTGAGATGGCGGATGTTTCCCGCAAATGGATAGATTCCTGCCGCTATATGGACGAAATTTGGGTGCCTTCCTCTTTCAACCGCGACACTTTCGCCCGCGGCGGTTATCCTAAAGAGAAGATTAAAATTGTCCCTATCGGTATCGATATCGAAGTTTATAATCCTGATAAAGTCGTTCCCATGCTGATTCCCGGTATCAAGGGCTTCAATTTCCTGGCTAATTTCCAATGGTCGAAGCGCAAAGGATGGGATATTCTCCTGCAGGCTTATTTGAAGGCGTTCACTAAAGACGATGATGCGGCTTTGGTGATCCGCGCCTATCATTCCGATGGTTCATCGATTGAGGATAGAATCCGCAAATATGTGGCGCATCTGGGATACGACATCAATCAAATACCCCGTATCGCGGTGGTCTCCGAGAGGATTTCCGAAAAGAATATGCCGTCTTTATTTAAAGCCTGCCAGGCTTATGTTTTGCCCACCCGCGGCGAAGGATGGGGTCTGCCCTATATGGAGGCGATGGCGATGAGCCTGCCAGTATTAGCCACCCGTTTCAGCGCTCACCTCGATTTCATGAACGATGATAACTCTTATCTGATAGATAAATTGGGCACGGAATCGGTGGACGAAGAGCAGTTGACCGATAATCCGGTCTATTTAGGCACTTCCTGGGGCATCCCTTCGCTGGAACACACCGCTGAATTGATGCGCCATGTTTATGATAACCGCGAAGAGGCGGCAAATAAAGGCGTCAAAGCCCGCAAAGATATAATGAATAATTGGACGATTGAACATCAGATTGATGCAGCGGTCAAAGCTCTTAATCCTAATATTGATTTCAAACGGAGTATAGAAGCGCCTTTAGTGATTAAATCCCGGAAGGATCGACCTTTGAGGATTCTGATGCAGAACCGCCCCAATACCTTGGAGGCTCCCGGCGGAGATACCATTGTGATGCAGAATCTCAAAGGAGGACTGGAGAGATTAGGCGTCAAGGTCGATTTCGGTTTCAGGCTGGAATCGTTGAAAGATTACGATGTTGTCCACGCTTTCAATTTCGTCCTGCCGGAAATGGTCAAGATGATAGCGCAGAACGCCATGCGGGAAAAGAAGCCCTTCGTGGTCACCACGCTTTATGAAGACCTTGAAGGATACCTTTATAAATCTCTAAAAGCGGCGGCTTTGTTCAAGGAATATCTTGACAAGGGACAGCCGGAGGGATTCATGGAGGAGAAATTAGCGAGACTGCACTTGATTAAGCCCCATCCTATAGCGGAAAACAGTTTTACGGTCCGTCAGGCGGCGGCTTTGATGCCCTGCGGAGAAACCGAAGCTGAACATATCAGACGGGATTATCCCTTCGCCCGCAGAATAAAACCCGTTAAATACGGCTGTAATATCAAAGATATAGATGTGAGCCCGGAATT
This sequence comes from bacterium, assembly GCA_016783645.1. GTDB lineage: Bacteria > Electryoneota > Tariuqbacteria > Tariuqbacterales > JADHWD01 > JADHWD01. The sequence goes on along the minus strand of JADHWD010000003.1, from coordinate 27,883 downwards.
GTTCATCCGGGATACCGGACTTAAAGATTTCGTCCTGTGCGTAGGGAGGATCGAATCGCGCAAGAACCAGTTGATGTTGTTGAAAGCTTTGGAAGATGACGATATACCGGTAGTATTCGCCAGCGGCGGATTCACCTATCAGCCGAAGTACGCTGAGATGTGCCAGAGGTTCAAGCGCAGAGGACAGACAGTATTCCTCGACAGATTGAGTGACGAGATGCTGGTATCCGCTTACAAAGCGGCGAAAGTCCACGCATTACCCAGCTGGTACGAACTGCCGGGATTAGTGACTTTGGAAGCGGCTTATTACGGATGTAATATTGCCGCATCCTCCTGGGGCTGTATCAAAGACTATCTGGGCGGACATGTCCATTACTGCGAACCGGATAAGCCGGAAACTATCCGGGAAGCGGTTATTAAAGCCTTGTCCCAGCCGGTGAATCCGGAATTGAAGCGTTTAGTATCGCAGTTCACCTGGGAACGCGCGGCAAAAGAGACAATCGAGGTGTATCGTGAAGCCGTCGAAGAGCATGGCGGAATCGAACGATTGATGGATGAGGCTGTAAAACATAGAAGCGCGGGAGATATGAAGACATCGCTGGATAATTATCTGAAGGTGTTGAATATCGCCCCTGACAGGTTGGAAGCGTTATCGGTGGCTGGAGGCTTACTCGCGGCGGAAGGCGATCCGCGAGGTTCCGTTATGCTGAAACGGTTGAAGATCAATCAGGAGGACAGCGAAAAAAGATTCGAGATTAAAGCCCCGCTGAAGCTGGATGATGACTGGAAATTCGAGGAAGCTGACGCTTTGGAGGAAGTGAATAAGCTGATCGAAAGCAGGGATTACCTTAAGGCGGAGGATCTCCTGCAAAAAAAATTACAGGGTTTTCCCTCTGACCATAAAGCTTTAGCGGCGATGGGCCGAGTCTTGTTCCTGCGCGGAAAATTCAAAGAAGCTCATGAATATGTGGAAAAATCGGTGGATATTCAGCCGGAGGGTGAAACTTTAGTGCTATTAGCGGAAATATTGGAGAAACTGAATAAATGCGAAAAGGCATTGGCGACTATTGATCTTCTTAAAGAGATGCCCGGTATCAACGGGCATTACGATTTCGATATCCAGCGTTTGATGGGGCACTGCCTATTGAAGCAGGGCAAGCTGGAGGAAGCGGAGTCCTGTTATCACAAGGCGCATGAATACAAGCCGGATTCGGAGAAGCCTTATCTGGGATTGGGTTCGGCATGCCTCCTGCGCAAGGATTATCAAACCGCTGAACGGTATTTGAAGACGGCTTTGAAGATGAATCCCGCTTCCGAAAAGGCGCATCTGGGATTGGGCATATTATATCTGGAGCAGGATAACGCGGGGCGGGCGGCGCTGGAATTCGATGAAACGCTAACGCTCAATCCTGAGAACCTGCAGGCGTTAATGTTGTCAGTGCGCGCCGGACACCGGATCAACGATTGGGATAATCCCAAACGGCATCTTGAGAAATATTTGGAAATCAATCCGGACAATATCGAAGCGCTGTTCACTTTAGCGGGTATCAAATTGGCGCAGGGCGATAGAGCCGGGGCGCGGGACACCGCTCAGCGGATATTGCAGTCTCATCCCGATAATCAACCCGCCGCCGAACTTATCGAACAGATAGGATGAGGCGGTGAAGAAGGCGCTGGTCATACAGCTCGCCCGGCTGGGCGATTTAGTCCAGACTCTGCCGCTCTTGCACCGCCTGAAAAGTGAAGCCGGATGGGAAGTGGCCATAGCAGCCGATTCCCGACTGAAGGAAATACCAATCGATTCCATCCCGGTTGACAAGATGATACCCATCGATTTTCCCGCTATGGCGGGGAGGAAATTCAACGGGGATTTAACCGCGATATTCAGGGAATTCGATGAACAGATGAAGCCCCTGCGGGAAGATTGCTATGATATTGTTTATAATCTCAACCGCTCGACTCTATCCGGACTGATATTGAGTCAAATTAATGCGAGGGAGGTTAAGGGCTTCATCCCCGCCGGTAAAAGCGGGGATTTCCGTTATCCACCCTATATGCGCCTGCTGTTCAATCAAGGGCATCACCGCCGTTTCGCCCGCATCCATATAGCAGATATTTTCCGCCAACATGCGGGAAAACTGTATCCTTTGCCGCATCCTCTATGGAAGGTTGCCGAGTCAGGCGGGGACTTCGCAGGGAGATTTATCAATCCGATAAGAAATAAAGGCTTTGAGCATATCATAGCGGTTCATCCCGGCGCCGGAGCGGAGATCCGGCGGTGGGGTGATGAAAAATACATCGATTTAATCACTATTCTTTCACGGAAAATATCCCCGGCGTTCATCCTCATAGGAACTGACCGGACTGAAAACACCGCTATTATTAAATCGCTTCCTAAGAATATAGAAATATTGGATTTAAGCGGACAGACCACTATCGCAGAACTTGCCGGGGTGTTAGCATCATCGGATCTGTTCATCGGAGCGGATTCGGGACCTTTGCAGTTAGCGGCGGCGGCGGGGACGCGGACATTAGGATTGTTTTTCGCTTCCGCACAAGTACACGAAACGGGACCTTTAGGGGACGGCCATATCGTGATTCAGGCTTATCCCTATTGCGCGCCCTGCCGGGAGGATGAACCCGCCTGCGGGAATGAAATCACCTGCAGGAATATGATACCGCCGGGATTCGCCGCGGAAACCGCTTTGAGTATTCTTGAAGATGATGTAGACCGGATTTCTGAGATTGAAATTCCGAAGGATGTCCTACTATGCAAATCAAGGTACGATGAATCGGGACAGACTTATGATGTCTTGAATGAAGGCTGGTATGATTCAGCGGGATTTTACCGGGGATTATGGACTGAATTATTGAGCGGGAATGGGAAGACAGGATATAAACCGTCAAGCCGAATGAACAGCGTAAAGTTTGAAAGGCTGATAAGCGAATTAGCGAAAGATCCTTTGACTCTGCCCTTAGCCAATCATTATCTGATGGTGAAGGCGGATGAAGGAGAGGCGGAGGCTGAAAGGCAGATTACTACCGCGGTTGAATATATTAAGAATATACCTGTGTAGGGGCAAACGGCGTTTGCCCTTGCGAAAATTGTCAACTATGGTAAGGGCGGACACCGTCCACCCCATAAGCGCTTCATTAAGATACCGGTTATCCATTTAGGTCAGGAAATCTTATTATTCATTAAGGGCGGGTTAAAAACCCGCCCCTACAATAACCTTTGGTAGGGGCAGGTTTGTAACCTGCCCAATAAATTGGCTGAACAAACTGGATAACCGAATTAAGATATAAATCACATGATGTAAGGGCGAAGCATTTTGGGAAGATGATGGATATGCGGCGCCGATGGTGAAAATGCTTCGCCCCTACTTCAGCACAGAAACGATTAATTCTTGTTACTTGCAACTTGTTACTTGTAACTTTTTTCAAGGAAAATAATCATGAAGATAATCCTGTTAAACTATCCCTATCTGCAGGATGAACTGCGGGAGATGGGTGCAGAGGTGGCCTGCGCAGGACTGCAGGAAGACTGCGGCCATGTTTTAGCGCCTCAGGATTATACTATCGATAATGTTCTGGATAGAGCGGGATTTCGTCCCGATTGGATTATCTTCATGGATTCTTTGGAGCGGTTTCTTCCGTCAGGATTGGAGACCTGCGGAATCCCCTCCGCCGCTTATTTCATCGATTCCACTATCAACCGGTTCTGGCAGACGCCTTATGCGAAATTATTCGATTTGGTATTGACCGATCAACAGCCGGAAGCCGAAAGATTGAAAAAAACCAGTGTGAATGAGCAATGGTTTCCTTTAGCGGCGGACACCGATATCTACCGTCCATTCAAAGCGCCTAAGAAATACGATATTGCTTTTGTCGGTAACCGTAATATGGGAACGCGGGGCAAAAGAGAAAATATCTTGAAAGCGCTGGAAGAGAATTTCGATTTCAATATTTTCGACGGTGATCCGTATCTTTCCGTTTTTGAAGTGGCGCAGGTATATTCTCAGAGCCGGATGGTTCTCAATGAGACCTTATTTCCCGCAGTGAATTTAAGATTGTTGGAAGCGATGGCGTGCAATACTGTGGTCTTGACTGAGGATACCGCTTCGGGATTGGACAGATTATTCCAAGACGGGATACACCTGTTGACCTATAATCCGGACAATCTTTTGAACAAGATCAGCAGTTATTTAAAGCGTGAAGATGAACTGAATAATATCGCCGCCGCGTCTTGTGAACTCGTCCGGCGTGAACATTCATTGAAGCGCCGGGCGGAACAGCTTATGAATATGTTAGCAGGTAATCCAGGGATTAACCGGACACCGGAATGGGAGAAACTGTCCGGCGCGGGTGAAGCGCTGTTATATTACGGAGTGAAATGGCCGGATAAAGATCTCTCGGCTTTCAATAGAGCGGAATCATTACTTTTAAAATCGCTGGATATTAAAATTGACCGCCGCACTTTATTGAATCTGGGAAAATTGTGCGAATTCCGGGGGGAGCATTTTGAGGCGCAGAGGTTTTTCCGATTAGCGGCTTCGGATAGTGATTCCGATTTTCACGCTCCTTTATTTCAAGGAATATCATTGAATAAGATGGGCGCGGATGCAGAAGCCGGAGAATGCCTTTCCCAAGCCGAACAATGCGTATCCGGCAATGTATTCAACGGGATACACCGCAAACCGGGAAGCGAAGATTTTCATCTGTTCTGGGGTGATGTCCTGCGGAATTCAGGAGAGGATTTGATGCCGGGATTGATGCAGATGGAGTTTCCCATGCAGTTCTGGAGCGCTTTGGAACATTACTTCAGAGCCGCACAGTTAAACCGTGCCAATTGGGAGAAGGTCGGCGATTTGTTGATGGATAATCATGCGCCCGACCAGGCTTTGCAGGCTTATTTCGCCGGCGGATTGAAAATATCTTTTGAAAAAATCGAAAAAGCCGAATATTCCGCTTACGCCACATTGAACAGCGCGGATGAAAAACGAAAGAATATTTTACTCTCATTGTGTATTATCGCGCGGGATGAAGAGGAGAACCTGGAGAAATTGTTGTCATCCATACAGGGAATCCCCGATCAGATAATAGTGGCGGACACCGGTTCGCTGGATAACACCATAAATATTGCAGGCGGATACGGCGCTGAAGTGATATCCATCACCTGGGAAGACGATTTTTCCCAAGCGAGAAATCTCGCGCAGGAGAAGGCTGCAGGCAGATTCATCTTGATACTCGACGCCGATGAAAGAATCGACCGGGAGGATTTGGAATCCTTTAAAAAGCGGTTACGCGGGAAGAAAAAAACAGTATTTAAAGTTAAAGTTTCCGATGAGAGGACTAAGGAGGTATGTTATCGATACAGAGTATTCCCTAACTCGCCGGCTTTTAAGTTCAGCGGGAAGGTGATGGAGAAATTGCCGGTCGATTTGAACAGATTTCAAATTGAGGAAGCCTCTTTCACGATTTCTCACACCGGGTATATTGAAGATTCACAATTCATGTTGAAATGCAGACGCAATTTGGAATTGATCGAGAAAGAATTAAAAGCCGATATTTACGACAACTATTTGAACGACAGCGCTGCGCGGTTTCATCTGTATTTAGGGCAGGAGCTTGAAGCGGTGGAGCATCTGAAAAAAACCGCATTTTCAATTTCCGCCGCTCAGGAGTGTCCGGAATTGTATGAATTAACATTAATGAAATTATCTCAGATTTTTCAGCAGTTCGATGATTATAAAACTGCATTAAAATTATTACAGATACTATTGAAAGAGCGGCCGGATTCGGCTTTGGGAATATTCTGCCTGGCGATGAATTATTTCAAAGAGCAGTTATATTCCGAATGCCGCAATCAGCTGGAGCGGTTTTTCAACTGTGAACTTCATACCGGTGAATATCCTATTGCGGTGAATGAAATTAGGCGGGAAGCGCATCTCACTTTAGGCCGCTGTTTGGAACATCAGGGACATCTCAACAAGGCTGCGGAGGAATATACCGCCGCTATGGCGCTGGGCGATGAAGACGGGAAGATTATGCGGGATATCGGCCGAGCCCTTTACAAGGCGAAGGATTATACCGGCGCAAAACATTATCTGAATGAATTTCTGAAAAATAATCCCGGCAACAGGAGCATTATTAGAATGTTGGAAAAGGTGAATCTGGCGGCGGATGGGAAAAGCTGAAGAATATCGAATATCGAACAAGGAATATCGAAGTGTTTTTGCACTCGTTCCCACGCTCCTGCGTGGGAATGCATACCAAAATACCATAATGTCATTCCGGCTTGTCCGGAATCGGTTTGGTGTTACAATTAGATTCCCGGCGCGCCCGCTTACAGCGGGCTTGCGGGAATGACGGTGCAGAGGCGGTTTCTCTCGTTCCCATGCTCCAGCGTGGGAATGCATACAAATCGAAAAAACCAAAATTCACACAATAATATCATGAACTACCTGCAGAAAAACCTCGAAGCTATCGCAAAGAATAACCGGGAATTAGCGGATAGAATAGTCAAAGCCGAATCAACCGGCGAATATCAGCTTATCACCGCCCGTAACGGTGATATGACGCTTAAAGCCGGAAATATATTACTGCACAGTTCCTATAATCCCGCCCGGGAAGCGGAACGGCTGGCGGAAAAGATAAATATACCACCGGGATGGATGTTAGTCAAGGGATTCGGATTAGGCTATCTGCCGGAAGCTCTAAAACAGCGGGGATTTCGGCCGGTTATTGTTGAAGCGGATATTAATATTCTACGGATTGCGTGTGAAAATAGAGATTTAAGCGGATTATTGGAGAATGTGCTAGTTTTCGCCGGGCAGTCTCCCAGCCATTTGCAAGCGTTTTTCAGGAAACATGCCGTTCCCCATGATATCCACTATATTGAACACAGCCCCTCTGTCAAACTGAACCGCCGGTTCTATGATTCATTGGGTGAAGCGGAATCTTCGGAAACAGAAACTCCTTTAGAAGAATGTGAAGTTCCCCGCGGTTTGAAAATATTACTTCCCAGTCCGCTGTACGGCGGCTCCCTGCCGATCGCCGGTTATTGTAAAAAGGCGCTGGAAGAGATGGGGCATGAAGTGCTGATGTTCGATTCCAGTTTCTATTATCCCGCTTTCAAATCGATAAAAGAGGTGACTTCCAATGAAGAGCATCAGGGGAAACTGCGGGGATTATTCACCATGTTCGTGGCGGAATTGGTATTAGCCAAAGCCTTTGAATGGAAGCCGGATTTGGTATTCGGAATTGCGCAGTCGCCTTTCACCACCGAAACCCTGACCGAATTCCGCCAGTTGAACATCCCCACCGCCTTCTGGTTCATGGAGGATTTCCGGCTGTTCACTTACTGGAAAAAGTTCGCTCCCTTCTACGACCATTTTTTCATCATCCAAAGAGGTGAATTCATCCGGCAATTGGAAGGGATGGGCGTGAAGAATTACCATTACCTGCCCCTTGCCGCCGACCCGGAAGTTCATAAACCTTTGAAATTACCGCCGGAGGAACAAGTTGAATATGGCAGCGCATTATCTTTCGCGGGCGCGGGTTACTATAACCGCCAGCATTTCTTTTTACAACTGCTTGAAGAAGACTTCAAGATATGGGGCAGTGAATGGAATCCCCGTTCGGCGCTGGGACGGCTGATTCAGCGCAGCGCCGAGCGTATTTCCACCGAAGACAGCGTGAAAATATTCAACGCATCGAAAATAAATATCAATCTGCATTCTTCTTCATATCACAACGGGGTCAATCCACAGGGTGATTTTGTGAATCCCAGGACCTTTGAAATCGCCGCCTGCGGCGCGTTTCAATTAGTCGATCCCCGCTCGGAATTGGGAGAGTTGTTCGATATCGGCCGGGAAATCGATACTTTCAGGGATATCAGTGAACTGCGGAAAAAGATGAAATATTACTGGGAGAATCCCGATAAGGCGTCGGCGATGGCGGAAGCGGCGCGCCTTCGAGTTCTGCGGGAGCATACTTACAAGCATCGGATGGAAACTATGCTGAAGGCGGTCGCTTCAAGAGATCACCGCATCCGAGATAAAGCGGATAATCCCAATATCACCCGCAATTTATTGAAAGCGGCGGGCGAGGATGAAGAATTAAAAGTATTTTTCCGCCAGTTTTCCCCCGATGAGGAACTCAGTATCGATAAAATCGCTTCTCATATCCGCAAAGGCAAAGGGGATTTGACCCGCACCGAAGGTGTGTTCCTTTTAATCAAAGAGTTCTACGACTGGGCGAAGGAGAAGAAAGTTATTTGAAGAATAGAAAATAGAGAATTAAGAATGATGAATAATTTTCTCGTTCCTAATGCTCCGGCGCGGGAATTTAGATAAAGATTCACAACGAATTGAACGAATTAAACGAAATCAGATTTGTTCCCGGCAGGTTTCAAGGGCGAAGCCTGTAACCTGCCGGGGAGTACGATGATTGAGCCGAATAAGGGCGAAGCATTTTGGGAAGCGATGTATATGCTACGATGTTGGAAAAATGCTTCGCCCCTACAAGAACATATCGGGAATACTGTTAGGTGGTGTCGACTCTCCGCAGTCGATACCTTATGCTTGTAAATTATAGACATAAGGGCGGGACAAGACCTGCCGGAACAAGGTACTAGACCCTAGACCCCAGCCCCTAAACCCTATTTTCAGAGTAAACCCTCATGCGCCTCCGGCGCACCCCGAAGCATGAAAATAGGATTACTGGCAGGCGAGGACGCCTGCCAGCACAGTTCCTGGTGGTGTCATGCGTCCCCGCATGACACTAAGACATTGTTATTATTATGTATGGTGTCGACTGCGGAGAGTCGACACCACATTGAACTAACCCCCCCTAAACCCTATTTTCAAAATAAAATGCGCATATTAATCATCAATTTTACCCGCATGGGTGATCTGTTACAGTCCACGCCTTTGATGCGGGGATTGAAGCGGAAATATCCTGACTCGGAATCGACTCTGCTGGTGTTAGATGATTTCCGGGGGATATGCGGCGGATTTCCGGGGATTGACCGATTGCTGACAATGGATGTGAACCGCTTTGTGCCCCGCCTCGCCGACCAGGGGCTGTCGATAGAGAACCATTTCACATATATGAATAAGTTCATAGAACGGGTGGGGACAGGATATGATTTGGTGATTAATTTATCGCATACCACTCTATCCGCCGTGTTAGCGTTTTTAACGGATTCCAAGGATGTTCGGGGGATGGTGTTGACTAAAGACGGCGCGCCTATCGTGAAACATCCCTGGATGAATTACTTTTTCAATGTCGCCCGCAACCGCCTGCAGAACGGCATCAATTTAGTGGATATGTACAACCTCACCGGCGAAATCGAAATGCTGGAACGGAAGGAATATTATGAAGTCCCCTATGATGCGCAAAGCTTCCCCGATGAGTTCCTGAAAGACTATTCCGGTGAATTCGCGGGATTTCAGTTAGGAGCTTCTTCGGCGGACAGATGCTGGGAGCCGCAATATTTCGCCAAATTAGCGGAATTGCTGTATGAAAAGATGAATTACCGCGTAATCGTCTTCGGCACCGGTTCTGAAGGGGAGAAGCTGAAGGAGATGAAATCGCAATGCCGGGTTGAAGTGATCGACGCATTGGGGGAGACCACCATGCCTCAACTCGCCGCTATGCTGAAGCGCTGTAAATTTTTAGTGACCAACGACACCGGAACTATGCACCTTGCGGCCGCAGTTGGCACACCTGCAGTCGCGCTGTTTTTAGGTGAAGCGCGCCCGGCGGATACGGGGCCCTATACTGAAAAGGCGGTAGTTTTAGAAGCCAATATCTCCTGCGCCCCCTGCGGTTACGATGTCAAATGCCTCGATCATACCTGCCATAAATATATCACTCCGGAAGATGTCCTGTGGGTAATGCGTAATTTCGATGAGATAATATCCAATGAAATTGACTATCTGACTGATGAACCTAAATGGTCGAAAGTGAAGATATCCAAGCCGGTGTTCGATGAGGACGGATTTTGGAATTTAGTTCCTTTAATAAAAAGATCACTGACATTCAATGATTATATCAAGGAACTTTACCGGCGGATGTGGAAAAATTTCTTGTCCGGGGGCAGGTACGCCGGCGAACCTGATTTCATGCGGTATTTCACGCCGCCGGAAAGCGGTGAATTTGAACGGGAAGTTGAAAGATTTGAGGCGGATTTGATGCAAATGAGGGAGTTAGCCGAAAAAGGCGTCAATTTGATTGACGAATTCTGCCAAGTGATCGACCCGCCGAATGTCGAAGCGCTCAAACGCTTGACTAAAGAGATGATAATCCTCGATAACGCCATATATCACATGGAATTGACCCGTTCGGCGATGGGGCATATCGCCACCACCTTCAGAATCAAGAAGAAGAACACCGAATCCGGCGATCTGCATTATATCGCTGATATGGCGGGGAGGATTTATCAAGACGCGCTCAAAATGACGGAGATGATGCTTGACGATTTGGAATATTATACCGCCCGGCTCAACATGGAGGCTGAAGCGGTCTGATGAAACGGATCCTGCTCATCAACTTCGGCAGAATGGGTGATATTCTGCAGACAGCGCCCCTTATCACTTTCCTTAAGGAGAGGTATCCTGGTTCGGTCATCGGATTGATGGGCGCCGCTCATTTCCGGGAAGTGATAGAAGGTATTCCCGATGTGGATGCGCTGCATGTTGTGCCGCTGGAAAGCCTGATGCTGCCTTTGAAAGAAGGGAGTCTATCCGTTCATTATAAAATATTCCAAGATTTTCTCAAGAGTATAACCGGATATGATTACGACACTGTTTTCAATCTGACGCATAACCGGTTAGGCGCGGTGCTGAGTTCGTTACTGCCGGGTGAAAAGATAGGATTGACGCTGGACGAAGAGGGTTTCGCGGCGGTGAAAAATCCCTGGATGCGCCATTTCCAGAACGCGTCCATCAACCGCGGATTCAATCAATTCAATTTAGTGGATCTGTATAAGTTATCCGCCGGATTCAAAAGCGGACAACTGACAAAAGATAATTCAAGACTTAGATATAATGTGAGTGAAAAAGCCCGGGCCGAGGCGGATAAACTGTTACAATCAAGCGGAGTGAAGGATTCCGAAATATTAATCGGATTTCAGCCCGGGGCGTCGGCTGAAGCCAAGCGATGGCCTGCGGAATATTGGAATGAACTGGGCAAAGCGTTATCCGAACGATATAGAATCATAATATTCGGCTCCCCTAAAGAATCCGAATTAGCGCAGGAAGCGGCTGAGGGGATAGCGAATGCAATCAATCTGGCGGGTAAGACCACTATTCCGCTGTTAGCGGCATTGTTACAAAAATGTTCGTTACTCATATCCAATGACACGGGGACTCAGCATTTGGCTTCGGCGGTTGGTACAAGAGTGTTATCACTGGCGTTGGGACCAGCGTTAGCCTCGGAGACAGGCCCCTATGGCGAAGGGCATTTGCTGCTTGAACCGTCGATCGACTGCGCTCCCTGCAATTACCAGCATCCCTGCAGCGATTTCGCCTGCCATCGGCTGATAACTCCGGTATTAATGGAAAAAATTGCCGATGCTTTGATCCGTGATGATAGAATAGAATCGATAATTCAAGCGGCGGACAGAGTTATCGTCAGCCGCACCTGTTTCGATGAAGGCGGATTGTGGGAGATGAAGCGCCTGAATCCCGGCGGAAATGAAATCCGGCGAAGGGTAAATACTGCCTATAGGAAGACCTGGCTGGAGATGGCAAATGACTGTAATGAAACAAGTTATGATGATGATATAAATGGCAGGGGATTTGCGTTAGAATTAGATGAGGCAGTGTCCTCGGTACGCTCTTTGATAGAATTGGCTGAACGGGGAGAGCGCGAAGCTGAAAAGCTGATGAGACTGGCTGATTGTCAGCCCTTGGATATCGACGCTGTCAAAGCCGCGGGAGGAGCGCTGGCTGAAATTGACAGCGATATCGCCGCTATAGGCTATAAACAGGATTCAGCAAGGCCGTTGACTCTGGATTTTCACTTTGGTAAGGAAGCTCTTCCCAATGGAGATTTGAAATCTATGGCGGAGAAGACGGCGGGACTTTATTCTAATTTGCGGAAAGCATCAACGCTATTTTTGAAATATCTCGGTGAAAAATCCCCCTTGACTCCTCTATTCCAGACGGAATACTTAAATAATTGTTATGGTAGGCGGGGGGTTTATCCCCCCGCGAAATTTGCCGGGGGACAAGCCCCCGGCCTGCCAGCACATGAAAGGCGGGGAAAGGGGATTAAAATCCTGGCGGTAGATTATCCCTATCTGGTGACCGGCAGTATTTTGAAAGCTTTGGCGGATAAAGCTGCGGAATTCAGGACCGTGAGATTGACGCCGGATATGATGGCGGATCCTTCCCAAGCGGAAAGATTCATCTATCAATTGCTGGACACTGCCGGCGGTTTCCGGCCGGATTTCCTGTTCACCGTGAACCATTTCGGTTTCGACAGTGAAGGATTTCTCATCGGCGAATTGGAGAAGCTGGGGATAAAATCGGCGGTCTATTATGTTGACAGCCCCGATTATGTGATGCCTGACCCGGAAAAGCTGAAATCGCTTTCGCAGGCGCTGTTTGTCTGGGATAATTACTATGTGGAGATACTTCGCGGACAGGGTTTCGATAATGTTCATTATCTGCCGTTAGCGTCGGACCCGGAGGTATTCAATCCCCGCCGCCGGAATGATAGTGTCAACCTGCGTTTAGCTTATGCGGCTGACAGCCTCAAAGGCGCAGCCGCTAAATATTTCAATCGAATACCGGCTGAATTGAGATCGGAAATGGTTACCAGCGAAATCAGGCGGATGAAATTGAGCGACGGCAGGGTCATCCCGGAGATTTTAAATTCTTTAGCGGATGAATTGAAACTGGACAGCGGCGAATTGAAGCGGAATTTTTTAGCGGGCTGGTCTTCCAAGTTAAGCCGGGAAGAGCGGATGAGATATTTAATTCCGCTGGCGGATATGAATTTGACTATATTCGGCGATGGGGGATGGGAGGAGCTGTTCGACGGCGGGAAGCCGGTTTTGAAGCCGCCGGTGCGGTATTCGGATGAACTTCCTCTAATTTATGCAAGCGCGGATATCTGCTTCAACTGGACGCATTTGCAGATGCCGCAGGGAGTCAATCAAAGAGCCTTCGATGTCCCCGCCGCCGCAGGATTTCTACTCACGGATTACCGCAGCGCATTGGAAGAGATATTTGATATAAATGAAGATATAGCAGTTTATCGTTCGCCGGAAGAAGCGGCGGAGAAGGCAAGATATTATTTGACACATCCCGAATTGAGAACCGCGATGGCGGGAAAAGCGCGGGCGAAGATATTAGAAGGACATACTTACCGGCATCGTGCGGATTATATCATCGATACTATGATGAAGTTGGATTATACATATAAAGGTTTCAAGGTGTCGGTTAAGACTGAAGCTGACAGCGGGAAGCCGGAATGGATTATGGATTTCAAACCGGCGAATCATCTGCATGAATCGCTGATCATCGACTTTCCCAAACAGCTGGATGTTCCGCGGGAACTGTCGATTCATCATTATCCGGGCAAATCTTTGGTGATAGCGCCGGAGCGGGCGGCTTGGATAGTAACCGATACAGCGGGCTTTAATATGGCGCAGTCGATGTCTCAAGGAGCGACGATGGGCGAAGCGGCGGCTTCCGCTGCGCAGAAGTTCCGGCTTGACCCGGAAACCGCTTTGATGAAACTGCGCAGTTTGATTGAAATCATGAACCGCAATAACTTCCGCGAAAGTTTCGATATCAAGCAGGTTGACATCGACCGCAATCCCCGCAGCCTTCAGTTATTTTTGACTCGAAATTGCAATCTATCCTGCCGCCATTGTTATTTTTCGGCGGGTGAGAGCATGAACGATGAGTTATCCGTTGACGAATGGAAGAAGGTGTTACGAAAATTCAGTTTGATGGGACAGGGCAGTACGGTGACATTCACCGGCGGCGAACCCTTGACCCATCCTCATTTCTTGGAAATAGCGCAAGCAGCGGCGGATTTGGGATTGAGGCTGATATTATTGACCAACGGCGGATTGATTGATGAAGCGAAGGCGGAAAGATTAGGTGATTTACTGGAATCAGCGCAAGTGAGTCTGGACGGGATTACCCCGGAAATCAATGACGCTGTCAGAGGAGCCGGAAGCCATGCCGGAGCGGTGAATGCGGTCAGACTGCTGTTGAAGCATAAGGTACCGGTTGAGATCACAATGGTTGTACTACCGGAGAATGCCGGTGATATTGAGAGAAATTTGGGCGGTTTCATCGCTTCCTTCGATTCCGACCGCATAACCTGCGCTTTAGGAGTGGCTAATCCCAAAGGCAGATTGAAGCAGGGTCATATTGACGAGGAGGAATCGTTAGTTGGACGGATATTGAAGCGTTATCCTGAAGCGAGATGGCTGAGGAAAGGGCGTTTCAGTTCCGGCTGTAAAAGTTTCGGCTGCGAACTCGCCACTACTATAGTGATAAATCCTCAAGGTAAAATCGGCAATTGCCCTTACCTTAATTATACCGGTCCCAAAAATGTGCGGGACAGCGAAGAGTTCTCCAAATTATCCGCCGAGGACTGCGCCTGGCATCGGAGGGCGATGATTGACAGCGGAAAATGTAAATCCTGCGATTTGCGGAATTTCCAATGCGGCGGATGCAAAATATTCGGTGAATGCAGTAATCAGTTGAAGCAGAGAAGCTATTTCCGTATGATGGAAAGAATGTAGGAAAAATTTAGAATTAAGAATTTAGAATAGTGAATGAAAAAAATATGTGGTGTCGACTCTCCGCAGTCGACACCACATAAATAGTGTCCATATATAAGGGCGGCCATCCCAATACTCGTCATTCCCGCAAGTCCGCTGTACAGCGGACGCGTCGGGAATCGATTCCGGACAAGCCGGAATGACGGTATTAAAGGCAGGATTGAGACAATCCTGCCTCCACGGTTGATTCCTTTGCGTGGAGTCGGGATTGTCTCAATCCCGACATCATATACTTTAGAAGTTATAGTTCTACAGTCTTTCATTTTTAATTCACTATTTTACATTTTAAATTAATATCAGAGGTTATCATGTTTGATTTCAAAATCGATGGCAGTCCCGAGGCATTGACGCTGGGAGATGAGACCATCTTCGGAGAAGTGATGGAGAAGCTGTCTGACCGGATGAAGGCTGAAGGGAAAGTCATCACTAATATCATGGTGAACGAGCAGAGTTTATCGGGCGGCGGGCAGGTGGATTTCTATCATTTTCCATTGACTAAAGTGGAGACGCTGGAACTGCGGACCGCCGATCCCTATAAGCTGGCGAATGACGCCTTAGATTCCACTTATGAACATCTGCTGATTCTGCAGAGAGTCGCTTTGGAAACGGCGGAGATGTTCCGCATGGGCGATGATATCCGGGCGAATGAGAACTATTCCCAATTAGTCGACGGCTTGAGATGGCTGGTCAAAGCGGTCGCCGCTTTGACAGGGATGTTGAATATCGATATTGAGGAAGAGTTCTCCGGCGGCAAGAGCATCAAGCATTACCAGGATGAAATGCTGGTGCCTATCTTCGACCAGATGTATGAAGTTCAGAAGGAAGAGGATTGGGTGGGGCTGGCGGATGTTTTAGAGTATGAGCTGGTAGAGGCTTTGCAGAAGTGGGAACAGATGCTGCCAGTTTTCCGGCGGACTTACCTGGAGAATTAATGTCTGCGGACAGCGCCGTAAAAGAGAATACTTTCATACAATTATGCCGGGAAATCCTGCAGGCGGCTGAAGATTTTATCGGAGACCCGCGTGAGCATACAAATGCCGGAGTGAAGAGACTGATAGAGAAGCGCCGGGGAATCCTCGCAAAACTGGAGAGAGTTACCAAAGACGATCCGCCGTCGGATGCGGATCTAATGAATGAGATATTTAACCGGTTGAAAGAGCAGGATATCCGGCTGGAAGCTGTGATTAGGAGAATGCAGTTTGATATGAAGGAAGCTGTCAATCAAATGCGGAAGATGCATAAAGCGGTCTTAAAATATGCGTCCAAATCGCCGAAGCCGTCAATATTTATAGATAAGAAGAGATAATCATGTGCGGAATAGCCGGAATATTCAATCTTGCGGGAGGGAGAATAAACCGGGCGGTCCTGGATAATATGACCGATATCCTGGCGCATCGGGGACCCGATGGGCGGGGGATATATATCGACGGCGGTATCGGATTAGGGCACCGGCGGCTGGCGATCATCGATATAGAATTCGGCGCTCAGCCGATGAGCGATTCGACTAACCGCTTTCATATCACTTTCAACGGCGAAATATATAACTACCGCGAACTTCGCAGGCATTTGGAAACTAAGGGTCATACATTCCGTACTCGCAGCGATACGGAAGTCCTTCTGCATACTTATATGGAATACGGCGAAAACTGCGTCGAAAGATTGAACGGCATGTTCGCCTTCGCTATCTGGGACAGCGCGGAACATAAACTGTTCCTCGCCCGCGATAGGAGCGGCATAAAACCGCTATATTACGCTATGGCCGGCGATAATTTCATCTTCGCTTCGGAGATCAAATCATTACTGCTTTTTCCCGGATTAAAAAGAGAGCCCAACCTGAAAGTTTTGGGATTCTATCTGGCGCATTATCAGACGGTGATGGGCGATGAAACTTTATTTAAAGGCATACACAATCTGCCGCACGGTTACTGCATGACGGTTATCCCCGATAAACTGCATTGGCGTTGTTATTGGAAACTGCCGGTGGTGCCGGAATCGGAGAAAGAGGAAAAAACCGAGCAGTATTATATCGACGGGGTGCGGGAACTGGTGACCAAATCGGTGGACCGGCAGTTGATAAGCGATGTGCCGCTGGGAGCGTATTTGTCCGGCGGATTGGATTCTTCGATATTAGTGGGATTGATGGCGGATAAGATGGATTCGCAGTTAAAAACCTTCGCTATCGGTTTCCCGGAAGAGGGATTCAATGAATTCAAATACAGCGGCCAGGCGGCGGCGGCTTGGGGAACTGACCATACTCAGATCACAATGGAGGAGGATGATTATTTCAAGGCTATGGGAGAATTGATCAGGTTCAAGGATGCGCCTTTATCCGTTCCCAATGAAGTTCCGCTCTACTTGATGTCGAAGATATTGAAAGAGCGGATAACGGTAGTTTTGTCGGGAGAAGGGGCGGATGAATTATTCGGCGGATACGGAGTGATACTCCGGAGTCCGATAGATTATTACCGCAGCCGTATGGATCTGCCCAAGAATCAGCGCAAGTTATTGAATAACGCTTTGATGCGGCTTTACGGCAAGACTACATTCGACAGCGAACTTGACCATTTCTTATCGGTCTACCGATGGTTCAATCAGAATGATATCAACTCGATATTCGACCGGAATGTGCTGGAAAATTATCATGAATTCACCCAGATAGCCGATTTTTGGAGACGGCGGTTCAACGCTGTCGATGAGCTTGATTTATACAATAAATATTTATATATGATGGAGACGGTGCATCTGCCCTGCCTGCTCAACCGGCTGGATGTGACCACAATGGCGGCTTCGGTGGAGGGGAGGGTGCCTTTCACCGACCCGGAGCTTCTGCACTTTGTATCGTACATTCCCCATAAATACAAACTGCATTGGAATACCTCCTTCCATGAATCTATCTGTATGCGCCTGAATGCGATGGAGATTTCGGAGACGCTTGACACGACCAAATATATATTGAAGCGGAGTTTTGTGGATAAGGTGCCGCCGGATATTTTATTTAGGAAGAAGTATTCTTTCCCGGTGCCGCTGGATCGATGGTTCACTAAATCGCTGTCGCAGTTGTTCTTGGATTTGACGATGGATGGCGTGCCGGACTTTTTCGACCGTGAAGGATTATTGAAATGGGCTTCGGGCAATTACGATAGAGATAAGGCGTTGAAGGTGTGGATGGCGGCGAATGTATTGATGTGGTATAAAGAATATTTTACCAAGTCGGAATCGTTCAAGATGCCGGAAACGGCGGTGGCGTGAAATATAGCTGTCAGCTTTCAGTTGTTAACTGTTAACCGATTTTAGACGAGCCGGAATGAAAATTATTAGTGTAATCTAATCAGTTAAAAATACCTGAAAGATTGATTTAATAAAACTTGAAAAGTAATTCAAAAATATTTAGAAAAAACTTAAAAAATAGTTAAAGTTCTTTTACAACTTGCCGATAATAATATTGAAGCCTGAAAAAATATTGGAAATGGCGGTCAGCCGGGAAGATTAATCCGCAGATAAAAGACAATTCCTCCTTACCCTTCTTGGCCGGCCCTTTCCTCCTGAACTAAAGTTTTCCCTCGGATTGCCGATAATAAGAACAGCGGAAAAAATTTATCTGTTCTAAATATCGAAACTAAGCAATAAGGGTAATAATTCCAGTAAGGAGGAATTGGCCATGAGTATGCGAATTAATCACAATGTGTTGGCGTTGACCGCCCAGCGTAATCTGTGGGTGACGCAGAATAGCATGGATACCTCGATTCAAAGGTTGTCTTCAGGAATGCGTATCAATTACGCCTGGGACGACCCTACGGGTCTTGGTATTTCCGAGCGATTCCGCGCTCAGTTATCAGGTATGGTGGAAGCGGAGAGAAACGCCAACTACAATGTCAACCTGCTGGCGACAGCTGAAGGCGCGCTATCGGTGATCGATGAGAAATTGATCAGGATGCGCGCGATCGCCATTCAGGCGTCTAACGGCGCTTTGACATCGACTGACCGTATGGTTGCCAATGTTGAGTTCCAGCAGTTGAAGTCGGAAGTCACAAGAATTGCCCAGGTCACCAACTACAACGGTTTGAACCTGATTGACGGCAGCTATTCAGGTACCTCAGCTTCAGGCACCTGCCTGGCGCTCGGTTACAACAACGCTTCCACCACCAATGACAACGGTATCAAGTTCCACATTGGGCAGAACAACACCGTCGGTGAAGACTACTACTATGTGAACTTGGGCAGTATGACCTCTTCAGCCCTCGGTATCGATAGTTCTGATGTCTGTACAACGGCATCAGCTCAAGCTGCTATCGATTCCATCGATGAGGCGATCAATTCCAAGGACATAGAACGGACATTCATCGGTTCTATGGTCGAGCGTCTGCAGAACACTATATTGAACCTGCAGATCAGCCAGGAGACCGCCACCGCTTCGGAATCCACCATTCGCGACACCGATATGGCGGAGGAGATGATGAACTTCACCAGGGCGCAGATATTAATGCAGACCGGCATCTCCATGATGTCGCAGGCGAATATGCTGCCGTCCACAGTGGCTGGAGTTCTGGGGTAGTACTGAATAGTTAAATCCCCTCAGCGAATGAAATCGGCAAAGGCGCTTCATCGATAGATGTTGTGCCTTTTGCCGCTCTGGCGGTTCTGTATTATCATCGGCGGGTTTGGTAATGTCCTTATAATTTTCAGGGTAGGCGGGGGATTCATCCCCCGCACAATTTGCCGGGGGACAAGCCTCCGGCCTGCCATATAGGGATACTACTGCAGGATTGAGGTGAAATATGACAGCAAGTACCGCCTCCGTATCAGGACTGGTGACTGGAATCGATTGGGATACCACCATTCAGCAGTTACTGGCGATTGAAGCCCAGCCGATAAATCTGCTGGCGCAGCGCAAGCAGAGCTATGAGACCAAGCTCGCCATGTGGCAGCAGCTTAACACCAAGTTGCAAGCCTTGAAAACCGTAGCGTCAAGTTACACTGATAAAGATGATTTCCTCGCCAAATTAGCGACTTCATCGGACACCAATTCAGTCGCCGCCACCGCCAACGGCTCCGCCCCGGTGGGTTCGCATGTGATAACTTCAATCACATCATTGGCGAGAGCCAATAATTATGTGGCAGGAACCGGCTATGCGTCGAAGGATAACACCTTCGGGCAGGGCGCTGGGTCTTTTGTCATCAATTTCGCCGACCATCCCGACGGAGCTCAAGCTATCACATTGACTTACGGCACCGATTATTCCTCCACCACTACATTGGGGGATTTTGTCGATGTCATCAATAATCATCCCGATAATGACGGTTTTTTGCAGGCGAGTATCGTCAATGACGGCTCCGGCGCAACACCCTACAAATTAGTTTTAACCGCCGTAAATTCGGGAACCGATCACCGCATCACATCCATCACCGACACCAGTACCGGGCTGGCGATGGCGCAGGGATTGACCGCGCAGGATTTGGTCTTCAATATAGATTCCATCAATGTCACCAAGAACTCCAATGTGGTGACCGATGTGCTGGAAGGAGTAACTTTGACTTTCCTCGATGACGGCATCACTGAAGATGTGAATATTACAATAGAAAAGGATATCGCCACCACCAAATCCAATATCAATTCTCTGGTCAACGCCTATAACGATGTGAAGACTCTGATTAACACCGCCGCCAGTTATGATGAAGAGAATGAGATATTAGGACCGTTGCTTGGCGACGGCAATGTATCTTCGGTGCGTTCCAAATTAGATGCGATTGTGGCGGGCATGATACCGGGATTGTCGAGTAGCGCAACTTACAATAGTCTAGGCCAGATAGGGATTAAGACCAGCGATTCCAATGGATTATTGACGATAGACGATGATGAATTGAGCGACGCCTTTGACGAGGATTTCGATGCGGTGGCGGATCTGTTCTGCGAAAAGGTCACCACCGATAATCAAGGCGTGGTTTTCGAAAGCCGCTCTTCGGATACTGAGGCTGGCGCTTACCAAGTGGTGGTGAATTACGACGGCAGCGGGACTATCACTTCGGCTTATATCAATGGTAATGAAGCCACTGTTATAGGGACGCTGATTCAGGGTAAAGAAGGCAATCCCGAAGAGGATTTCTTATTGAAATTCAATTGGCCTGGCAGCGGCAGCCAGCTCACCGCTAATTTAGATTTAAGCGACGGCGCCGCCTCGCAGTTCGACATAGAAATCGAATTCATGACCAATACCGCTCTTGAAGAGGGCGAAGTATATTGGGCGACCGACAGCCTCAACACTTCCATCGAAAATTTCGAGGAACAGATTGAACGGATGGAGGAGCGGCTGGAGCAGAAAGAAGAGATGATGCGGCGGGAATTCACTCAACTGGAACTATATATCTCACAATTAAAGTCGCAGAGTTCCTATATTCAAAGCATGCTGACGGGATAGTATATAGATATGTGATATTAGATATTTGATATGTGATATTTGCATGGATTCCCACGCGGGAGCATGGGAACGAGTGTATAAGATACCTCACCCGTATTCGTCATTCCGGCTTGTCCGGAATCGGACGCTATTTAGTGGCAGGCCGGTTTCTCCGAAGCCGGGGAATCCCTGTTTCCCCCTTTTATAAAGGGGGACTAAGGGGGATTTTGTTGAATATCGAATAATGAACAAGGAACAAGGAATGAAGAATTGTCTGATTAATCATCATTCTTTAATCGATATTCCTTGTTCGATATTCAATTTGCTGGCAGGTCACATCCGCCGTACGGCGGACAAGACCTGCCAGAACACAAAACTAGACCCTAGCCCCCAGCCCCTAGACCCTATTTTCAGGATAAAGAATATCGAATATCGAACAAGGAACAAGGAATTATGAAGTGAATTCTGATGCGCCGACGGCGCACAACTTAGCATGAAAACATTTTCAAGGGCGACCGCAAGGGTCGCCCCTACAACCTGATATTTGTGTGGTGTCGACTGCGGAGAGTCGACACCACATTGAATGACTGGATTCCCGCCTTCGCGGGAATGACATAAGCGGTGCGGATTACTAACAGCCAACAGCCAACAGCTAACAGATAACAGCTATTTTCAGGATAAAATATACGGAGTAATTATATGCCTGCGCCTAATCCCTTCGCCAAATATCAAGATGTGAACCTTTCAACGGTCAATCAGGGCAAGTTATTGCTTAAAGTGTATGATGCGGCGATAAGTTTTGTCAGAGAAGCGAAGAGCCGTATGGAGACTAAAGATTATTCCGGCAGGGGATTATATATTGACCGGGCGTTTGGGGCGATCAACGAACTGCGTATCACCCTGAATTTTGAACATAATCCGAAATTAGCCGATTCTCTCAATCAGTTATATTTCTTCATGACCAGGCAATTGTCGCAAGCCTCGTTGAAGAATGACGCCAAACTTCTGGATGATGTGATAGTATTGTTATCCCAGCTTCGCAATGTGTGGGACGAGGCGGTTAAGAAAGAGAACGGGAAGCCCAGGCAGCCGGCGAATATGACGGCATAGTAAAGGAATATTGAACAAGGAACAAGGAATATCGAATGATGAATCTGTACTGATAATTATCATTGTATCACTCCAAAGCGTCATTGCGAAAGGCTGAAAGCCTTGAAGCAATCTCTCTAAATGTAATATAACTAAATGTGTCAATACACCTAAACCCTATTTTCAAGGTGAATCATGAACATACAAGAAATATACGAACCGCAGGCTAATAAGCTGGAGATGCAGAAGCTCCGCCAGGAAGCTAAAAGAAGCGAAGGCGCTTCTTATAAAGATATGAGTATCGCCGGCGATGATAAAGTTTCGATCTCGCGGGAAGCCAAGGGGATGCAGCATACAGATAAAGTGGTGCGGGATAAACTCGCTGTCATACCTGATGTCCGCATGGAAAAAGTGCAAGCCGCTAAAGCGAAGTTATCAGAAGGATTCTACAACCGCGGAGAAAATATCGAGGAAGCGGCTGACGCTTTCCTGAAACAATCGCCGGCGGCTGATGAAGTGAGGACTAAAGCGGCGGTGAACGAATTGATGAATAAGATGGATGAACTGCCGGAAGCCCGCAATGAAGAAGTGTCAAACGCTAAAAACCGCGCTTATCTGGGCGAATACAACCGGGAAGAGCCTATCAGGAAAGTCAGTGATAATCTATGGATTCCGCCTTTGAAGAGATTGTGAATAGAAGTAAAAAGTGAAAAGGCAAAAGGCAAAAGTGAGGAGATTCACAGGTAATGAAGCGGACAAGATTCACTGGATATGATGGAAATGATGGATATGTTAAATATTTGTATTTCCATGATATCCACAATTTCCAGTGAATCTTTCTTTCATACTTTCACACTTTTTTCATTCACTATTCACTATTTCACATTCACTATTTCATCAGCACCGCTTTCCTCACCGCCGACTGCCCGCCGTCAACTGTCAACTTCACAAAATACATCCCGCTGGGTAAATCTGTCCCATCAAATACAACTTCATGATATCCGAGTGACAAATGACCATTGACCAATGACTGATAACCGGCTTTTATCTGTTTAATCTGCCTAATTTGCTGTGATTTTTTTAATTTTTGCCTTTTAACTTTTTACTTTTGCCTTTTATTAATCCTGCAAATCCTGTTTATCCCTGTTAATACCAATTTTCAATTTCAGTTTTCCGTTTCCTGGAACTCACGCCGTCATCCGGCAGTTTAACTAAATGCAAAACGGATTAATCAACAACTTCAGGAAAAATATATGTCGAAGGATATAAAAATACCGACTCAGCAGGAGATACAGGAGGATTTGAGGAAATTTTTGGAGGAGAAATACGGCGGCAAGGTGGCTTTCGCCGATGCGGACTATATCGGTTCTAAGGAAGGCGTCAAAGGCGATGAAAACATAAACATCGACCATATCAATTTTACCTTGAAACCGGAAGAACTTGAAGAGTATTTAAACAAGTATGTCGTGATGCAGGAGGACGCGGTGGCGGTGCTCGCCACCAAAATATGCACTCATTTCCACCGCATGAATTATGAACGGAAGCATCCGGAAGCGGGAGATATTGTCGGTCATGTGAAGTCGAATATATTGATGATAGGTCCAACCGGCGTGGGTAAGACTTATATTGTCAAATTAATCGCCAATAAGATAGGCGTGCCTTTTGTTAAAGGAGACGCCACTAAGTTCAGTGAAACCGGTTATGTGGGCGGCGATGTGGAGGATTTGGTGCGGGATTTAGTGGCGGAAGCCAAGGGCAGCATCAAAATGGCGGAATACGGCATCATCTATATCGATGAAATCGACAAGATCGCTTCCAGCCAGGGACTGATAGGGCCCGATGTGTCCAGAACCGGCGTCCAGCGCAATTTACTTAAACTAATGGAGGAGACCGAAGTCGATTTGAAAGTGCCCCATGATCTGGCTTCTCAGATGGAAGCGGTGATTGAAACCCAGCGTACGGGAAAAGCTCCGCGTAAGAAGATCAACACCAAGAACATCCTCTTCGTAGTGTCCGGCGCTTTCAGCGACTTGGATGATATCATCCGCAAGCGTTTGAATCATCAGGCGATCGGATTCCGGGATAAAGGCCGGGAGAAGATGAGCAAGGATCAATATCTTAGCAGTGTCCGCAGTGAGGATTTGATGAAATACGGCTTCGAATCGGAATTTGTGGGACGCCTGCCGGTAATCACCCGTTTGAAGGAATTAGGAGTCGAAGGGCTCTATAAAATCCTCAAGAATCAGGACGGCGCGGTAACCGCCGGTAAAATGCGCGATTTCACCTCCTATGGGATACAATTATCCTTTGAGGACGACGCCCTGCGCCAGATTGCTGAAATGGCTGAAAAAGAGAAAACCGGCGCGCGGGGATTAGTTTCCGTAATGGAACATATCCTCATCCCCTTTGAAAAGAAACTGCCGTCATCCGATATTAAAAAACTAAAAGTTACCATTGAATTAGTGGAAAATCCTCAGATAGTGTTGAAAAGGATTATGATAGAGGACGCTTTGAACCAGTTCCAGAAACGGTTTTTAGTCGAATCCGGTGTAGTGCTGGAATTCACCGCTGAAGCTAAAAAGCATCTTTTACAGACCGGTATCGAATACGATGAAAACTTCAGTGAATATCTGAAGAAGGCTTTCAAAGACTATAACTATGGTCTGAAACTGATAGGGCGGGACAGCTTCAAGGTCAATATGGAAGTGATTAAAGATCCTTCGGAATACTTGAATATACTCATCAAGCGTTCATATAAGAAGAAGCGTTCGGAGAATGATGTCAGCGAATGAATGGACTCCTGATATTAAGATAAGCCCGCATCTTTTATACAGATACGGGCTTTTTCATATATACAGAAAAATAAATTCACTACGGATATGCAGGATATTCAGTAATAGAGATTTTTGTAGGGGCGAAGCATTATAAGTTAACAATAAAAATATTAAGCATTTGCAAAAAATGCTTCGCACTGTAAAAACATACAATTCCGCTTATTTAAGCGTTTATTACCAATTATCCCTTCCCCTAATAATCCGCTATGTTTGTAATATGAATAATTCTATCGCAAAATCTTGAAAAATACCATGATTAATGTTACATTTTCAAAATATATTTTTCTCAATGACAGCATCTGAAACAGCGGAAAAAGTGAAAGCGGCGGGAGTGGTAGGCGCGGGCGGGGCAGGATTCCCCACCCATGTCAAACTTCAAACCGCGGTAGATATCGTGATAGCCAACGGCGCGGAATGCGAACCGCTTCTCGGCAGCGACCGCGCGGTCATGGTTAAATATCCCGATAAGATTTTACAGGGACTCCAGTTATTAGCGGAATCCACCGGCGCCCGCAGAAAGATAATAGCGGTAAAAAAGAAATACTCCGAAGCCATAAAGGTATTCCAAAGCTGTAACAGCGGATGTGAATTTGCGCTGTTACCGGACTATTATCCCGCTGGCGATGAAGTCGAAATCATCAAATTCGCCTTAGGTGAAATAGTCCCGGAGAGGGGGCTTCCCCTCGATGTCGGCGCAGTGGTGGATAATGTGGAAACCCTGATGAATATCGCATCAGCGGTGGAAGGTATCCCGGTCACCCGCCGCTATGTGACTGTCTGCGGCGAAGTGAAAAATCCCTCGGTGATTTCCGTTCCCATCGGCGCTTCAGTGAAAGATACGCTGGACAGATGCGGCGGAATCACCATAGATGATCCGGTAGTATATCTCGGCGGGCCTATGATGGGAACTATCAGTGGTACGGATGCGCCGGTTACCAAGACTACCACCGGGATATTTATACTGCCCGATGACCATTTTCTGATACAGACGCGCTCTATCACCTATAAACACATCATCCGCCAAGCGCAAGCCGCCTGCACTTCATGCCGGCTGTGCACCGACGCCTGCCCCCGCTATTTGTTAGGGCATGATATTGAGCCGCATAAAATTATGCGGACTATCAGCCTCAAGATGAACGAGCGCACCGATGAGATGATGTCCGCTTATTTGTGCTGTTTCTGCGGAGTGTGCGAATACGCCTGTCCTATGAGGCTGTCGCCGAGACGGGTTTATGAAAAGACATTGGAATACTTGATGAGCGAATCTGTGGAATTTAATAAAAAGAATTCCCCGCCGTCCGAACACCCGATGCGGCAGTACCGCCGCATACCAGGCGCAAGGTTGATGACCCGAATGGGATTGGATAAGTATAATAAAAAATTGCGTTTCGATGATTCCGAATGGACTCCGCAGGAAGTGAAAATACCTTTGAAACAGCATATCGGATTTCCCGCCGAACCTGTTGTCTCTATAAGCAGCAAAGTGTTAAAGGGCGAATTGTTAGGTGAAATCCCGGCGGGCAAATTATCGGCGAGGATTCACAGTTCCATCGACGGGACAGTGACTGAAGTCAACACCGAATATGTGAAGGTGCGGGCGTGATGAATCCGTTCCAAGCAGGACATAACGCGCTCGGCATGGTGGAATGGAATTCCATCGCTATGGGAATATTCGCTTCCGACGCCATGTTGAAAATGTCGGAAGTCGAACTGATCTACGCCAACACGATTTGTCCCGGAAAATATATCTGCGTGGTGCGGGGTGAAGTAGCGGCGGTGAGGGCTTCGGTGGAAGCGGGGATCGCCGCTTCGCCGACCGCGTTGGTGGATGATATGGTCATCCCTAACCTGCATCCACAAGTGTTCCACGCTATCAATGCGGCGACTCAGCCGGGTAAAGTCGATGCGATTGGTGTGATTGAAACCTTCTCCGCCGCTTCGACGATTATTGCGGCTGACCGGGCGGCTAAGACGGCGGAAGTGCTATTAATAAATGTCCGGCTCGCCACCGGATTAGGAGGGAAATCCTTCGTGGTGTTGACCGGCGAAGTGGCAGCGGTGTCGAATGCGGTCGACGCTGGCGCGAGGACTGCGCAGGACAAGGGATTATTGGTATATAAGACGGTAGTGGCGGATCCGGAGCCGAGGCTGTTTGAAAAGCTGGTGTGATAATAATTAACTACGGATATACAGGATAGACAGGATAAGTAAAAAGGCAAAAGTAAAAAGATTCACAGCAGATAAAGCGGATGAAGCAGAAAAAAAAATCCTAATAGGTCATTGTTGATTAGGAAGAAATTCACTGGTAATGATGGTGATGATGGTAATTATAGCTATAACTGCCATAATAATCAGTGAATATTCATTCGTTCATTTCGTGTAAAATCATTTTCACTCGCGGTTAATCATTGTTTCGGATTTCGAATTTTATAGCTTTAATTGCTTTCATAGCTTGTGAATAATTTCTGAACCACTGATTTCACTGATTTTTTCAGCGCAAACGGTGTTTCTAAAAAGTAATATTCACAACGAATTAAACAAATTAAACGAATTATTAACTCAGATCAGCATATTATTTTTTTGGCTCTTCGCTGTTTTGTATGGGTAATTGGATTTTTATATACTAACCTATTGTTGATAATCAACATATCGAATCCTGTCATACCCGCGAAAGCGGGTATCCAGCAATTTTTCACGAATGGAGACTGGATTCCCGCTTGCGCGGGAATGACAATTGGGGATGGTTTGCC
>JADHWD010000056.1 GCA_016783645.1 bacterium | reverse complement strand
GACAAGCGAACAATGTACTTTTTCATGATGTTCCTCAAGACTTTGATGAGAATAATAGATGTCTTGAGGAAATATACTAAAAAGAACAATAAAATGCAATATTATTACATATCAATATTAATGTGTCATGACACTAGTTCAATGTGGTGTCGACTCTCCGCAGTCGACACTACACAAATATCAGGTTGTAGGGGCGACCCTTGCGGTCGCCCTAATACTATTTTCATGCTAAGTTGTGCGCCGACAGGCGCATGAGGGTTTATCCTGAAAATAGTTTGCAAGTTAACAAGTTAAAAACGCCGTTCCGGCGGGTCTTGCCCGCCTCGGGCGGGTGTGACCTGCCGGTATTCCCCGGTTTCGGAGAAACTGGACAACCCAGCCTGTAGGGGCGAAGCATTTTTACAAGCGCTTGATATTTTAATTATTACGCTAAAATGCTTCGCCCTCACACGATGCATGTCATCATCCGGTTTCGGAGAAACCGGGCTGCCAAATCTGAATTCGTTTAATTCGTTGTGAATCTTTGTCTGCATTCCCACGCGGGAGCGTGGGAACGAGCGTATATGTCATTCCAGCGAAGACGGGGATCTATTCACCTGAATACCTGTCTGCGCAAAAATGTTGGATTCACTAATGACTAATGACCAATGACTAATGACCGATGACCAATGACCAATGACCAATACCAGTCCCCAGCCCCCAGCTCCTAACTAATCCGTGAACTTTATCCCCACCCGGAAACCGTAACCGGTTACATCGATTTCCGTCCTCACCGGACGGCCTGAATTATCCTCTTCTTCCTTCTTAGAAGGTTTGCTGTTATTGTAAAAACCTTCTAAGACTAATACCGCTTTACTGCTGATTTGTAAAGTAGTACCGGCGTATGCCTGCCAGGCGAATCCATGATAGAAATCGCGCTCCTCGTCATAAGGAGATTTATAGTTGTCGTATTTATCCCATAGCAGAGTATATCCCGCGCCTCCGCCGATATAAGGCACAATGGGATAGTCGAGTAATAATTTGTAATCGAGATTCAAGAAGAGTGGAATCATGATGATAGTCTCTTCAAAATTTGTTATAACGGTATTCGTCATTCCCCCAGTATCGATTTCTGTATCGGATTTATATTTCTTTCCGAAATAATCGCCGGAGAAGCCGAAATCCAGCCGTTCATCGATGGCGCGTTTCAGATGAAAACCGAATGTCACTCCGTCATCGATGGATTCGGGATAAAATCCCCCTATCCGAAGCGTTTCAGAACTTTGAGCCGCCGCGGTTCCTAAAAACGCGGTCGAAAGCAGTAAAAACAGGATAACAATAGATAACCTCATTGCAGATCCTCCTTAGAGTCGATTAATAATATGTTAATGAAAAATATTTACCAAGATAGTCTCTTGCAAAAGTATGAAAACACATCTGGTAAGGGCGAAGCATTTTCACCACCATATTCAAATATTTCATCATTTTCTTGAAAATGCTTCGCCCCTACTTACCCTTTGAGGATTTTTGCAAGTAACTCAAGCGTTTGATATAAAATATGAAAATCTTTTAAATATAATTAAGAAGTTGATAATAAAGCAAATTTTAGCGATAGGATAGAAATTTTTTCTGAATCAAGCGTCAATCGTTTCTATAATCCGCCAGCCGGTTTTTCAGATTATCAATCCTATCTATCGGCAAAGGATCAATTCCTTCTAACACCGCCAGGTGATAACTCAGCCAATCAGCGTAATGTACTAATGACATCATATCCGCTAAGATAGTCCCGCCTCTCGCTTCGATATTGTAAGTTTCAATTCCCAGATTCGATAACAGACTTTTAGTGATCTCCATACGGGCGGTGACCCGCGGATTGTCGAACGCGCTCCTCAAGAATACCGCAGTGATTTTATCTTTAATCTCCTCCGGTCTGCCCATCCCCATAATTTCATTGTGATTCATCTCCGGTAAAGTGTTATAATAGGCCAAAGTCTTTGCGTTTTCCGCTAACTGCGCGCAGAATCTGCCGGTTACACCTGACAATCCGGAGGAGGCGTAAAATATAGGTAATTTCCCTTTTATCTGTTTCGCCAGCCTGGCAGGTTCACTATTCTCCCGCTGATAATCCTCGGATAAATCTTCTAAAAATAATTCAATTCCCGCTGTCTCTTCATCATTAGTAGACAGTATTCTCAGCCGGCGGAATAATGTGAACAATACACCGAAAGATACTCCCAGCGCCGCTCTGGGAGGAATACTATCCGGCAGTCCCGCCGATGTCAGATTCACCACCGGTATTTTATTAATTCTGCATATTTCAGCCACCGCGCCGCCTTTGGTGATGGCGATAGCGGCTACCCCTTTTTCAACAGCCTGATTCAAACACGATATAGTTTCCTCGGTGCCGCCGGAGAAACTGGAGGCTATCACCAGCGAATTCTCATTCACCCAGGCTGGCAATTTATAGCCCCGCACAACAATAACGGGACAATTCATGAAACCTTCGCTGTACACATTGATCAGATCGCCGGCGATAGCGGATCCGCCCATCCCGCAGAAAGCGGCCGATGAAAATTTCCGTTCCGGAATTCCAATCTCGCTGCCGAGTGAAAATCCAGCGGTAAGCTGACGGCCGAAACTGCGGATATAATCAAACATCGGTGAAATTGTAATCTTCCTGTCCAATTGAGAACTCCTTTGAATAAATCCTTTTATACCGGCAGCGCGCCACGAAGCATGAAAAAAGTACGACCCCTTCAGGGTCGGAATTGTAGGGATTCTTTCTCCGTAGGTTTCACCTACGGCTATTCAAGTTTTTCCCCTTTGGGGAAACATCAGTCTATTGTCTAATATTAACCGTTCACTGTCGACCGTTGGCTGACGACTATTTTAAATAAAATATGAATCCATTCTAAATTCACTATTCTAAATTCACTATTTGTTACTAATGATTTCCCTGATTGGTGAACCATATCGGCAGGTCAGCGAATTTTCTCTTCATCAGCTCCATCGATGCTTTTCGTATCTCATCATGCGTCTTCATCTTGATGACTCTATCAGCGAATTCCTTAGCGTCAGCAAAGATTGTTGAACGGACAATCTTTTTAATTTCCGGTAAAACTATCGGACTCACCGATAACCGGTCGATTCCCAATCCCAGCAGAATTAATGTCGCTAAAGGATCGCCTGCCATTTCACCGCACATACTGACTTCAATTCCCCGTTTGTGTCCGGCTTCCACTGTCATTTTGATCATTCTCAATATAGCGGGGTGCAGATTCTTGAACATATGCGCCACCATCGCATTTCCTCTGTCCACCGCCAAAGTGAATTGAATCAAATCGTTAGTCCCGATAGAGAAGAAATCCACTTCTCTCGCTAATTCAGGCGCCATAATCACCGCTGAGGGAACTTCAATCATCACTCCGATTTCAATATCTTCATCGAAGTTTATATTGTTCTGCTTCAGCTCCCGCTTGACCTGTGATATTATCCGTTTTATT
Source organism: bacterium (assembly GCA_016783645.1). GTDB lineage: Bacteria > Electryoneota > Tariuqbacteria > Tariuqbacterales > JADHWD01 > JADHWD01. The sequence goes on along the minus strand of JADHWD010000056.1, from coordinate 11,374 downwards.
TTACGGTATTCCGATATTCCCGTAACTAAGGGGAACATCATTTTAACTTTTCCGTGAGCGCTGGCGCGTAATATCGCCCGCATCTGTTTTTTCAGAAGTTCCGGTTCAGCTAAGGCGATTCTTATCGCCCGCAGTCCCATGAAGGGATTGGCTTCCCTGCCAATTTCCAACCCCTCGGTTGTTTTATCACCGCCCAAATCAAAAGTCCGGATAGTGACCGGCTTATCCTTCATCGCCTCTACGATCTTTCGGTACTCCCGATACTGCTCATCCTCATCGGGAAATTCATTGCGGAGAAGATAGAGATATTCGGTTCTGAACAAACCTATCCCTTCGGCGCCGTGGCTTTTCACCGCTTCCACTTCATGCGGCAGTTCAATATTCGCTTCCAAGGAAATCCGATGCCCGTCGATTGTTTCGCAGGGGAGGTCCTTTATATTCTCCAGCCGGTCGTAGAATTCGATATAGCGCCGGCGCTTGTCGATGTACTCTTCGACCGATTTTTCCGAGGGATTAAGCACTACTTTGCCGGAATTGCCGTTCACCACCGCCATATTGACCCGGTCATGATACATACTGACTTTCTTCAATCCCACCACCGCCGGAGCTTCTAAAGCCCGGGTCAAAATTGCGATATGCGAAGTCATACCTCCGATATCAGTCATCACTCCCAAAATCAAACTGCGGTTCATCTGCACCACTTCCGATGGCGTCAACATCCGGGCGATTATAATGACCGGTTCATCACCGTGTATAATAGTTCCATTACTCTTACCGTAAATATTGGACAGCAGTCTAATCCCAACATCACGGATATCTTCGGCGCGCTCGCGGAAGTATTCCTGTTGTTTAGATAGGAGGGAATTATAGGTTTTACTCATTTCATGGAAGAGGGCGAAATCGGCGGCGAATCTCTCATTGCGAATCTTATTCTTGACCTCATTAAAAAACACATCATCTTCCAATATCATCATATGCGCATCGAAAATCCGGCTTACTATCTCACCCATATTCTTCGAAGCCCTGCTGCGGGTTTTGGAGATATCCTCTCTTGTGATTTCCACCGCCTTCTCCAGCCGGTCGATTTCATTATCGATATCATCCGGCGAGACGATCAGCCTTTCCGGTTTCATGATGTCCTGCTTGATAAAGACGGCTTTCCCCAGAGCGATCCCCGGCGATACCGGAATCCCTTTAAGTACTATCTCTCTGCTTTTTTTTCTGCCCATTTAAACAAGTTCCTCAAAACCGGAATTCAGCAAATTTTCGATTGCGCGCATCAATTTCTCTTCATCCTCTCCGTTAATCTGCACCGCGATTTTAGCTCCCTTTTCAACCGCCAGCATCATAATTCCCATTATGCTCTTCGCGTTAATTTTTGAGCCTTGATAGATAAAATACACATCGGATTTGAATTGTGAGGCTAATTTAACTAATTTAGCGGCAGGGCGCGCGTGCAGACCATGCTGATTGATTATCAAAAGCTCCTTTTCAATCATCTATCAAAATATCCGAATTTCAGCGATGAAGGTGAACACTAGGGCGATGGTGAGCGAAAATAATACCGCCGCCCATAGCCTCACTCTGAAATATAAACATATCGATGCGGAGACGAATGCGCTCCAGAATCCGATGGAATGATCAGAGATATGGCTGACATTTATTAAATAATATCCGGCGGTAAAAGCGCATATTAATCCCAATAAGCGCCGCCGGCGGATTAAGAATGAATTTTTAAGGACTTCTATCACACCGCTTCCCGACGCATAACCTTTGATCAATCCCTGCCGGCGCACCCATAAATGCAGAATATTATAGAGTATCAAGATTGAAACTACCGCAGGGATATATTCATTGCGGAATCCCGCCCGCACCGGCCAGCATATCAATAGTACAGCAATTACGGCGCATAGACCGAAAAGGGGTTTCAATCTGTACCAAAATACCTGATCTCCTAATAAACCCAGAGGCCCCAATAATTGTTCCTTCAGGGATTTAATCTCCCTTTCAGACGCTTTATCCATCTCTAACCGGGAGACAGCCCCGGCGGCGTAATTTGCGTAATAAGGATGGGAATTGAAGAAGGAAAAACTCCGTCTTAAAAAATCCGATAATTCCTTCCCCCGCAGTTCCAGGCTTCTCGCTATCGGAAGAATTATGATTCCGAAACCCAGCCCCTGCATCCTTTCATAGTTCAACACCACCTGCAGAAAGAAGGACCGCAGGAACATGCGCAGAAAGGGCGGCGATGTCTTTTCAGTTTGCAATTGATGTTGTGTCGATAATTTTATTTCGATTTACCTTGAAAATAGGGTCTAGGGTCTAGGGTCTAGTACCTTGTTCTGGCAGGTCTTGCCCGCCTCAAGCGGGTGTGACCTGCCAGTATTCCCCGGTTTCGGAGAAACCGGGCTGTAGGGGCGAAGCATTTTCACCAATGCAATCGTAAAATCCACTAAATCCCGGAAAATGCTTCGCCCTTATTTGGCGCATGTCATTCCCGCGAATGCGGGAATCCAGCAGGGGTAGAACAATGTTCTGTTCCTACAAATAAAAAAACCGATAATGTAGGTGCGGCTCTTGCGGCCGCCTTTCCCCGAAGGGGAAAAACATGAATAGCCGTAGGTGAAACCTACGGAGAAAGAATTCCTGCAATTCAGACCCTGAAGGAGTCGATTTTGTTGTTCCCGGCAGGTTTCAAGGGTCCAGCCCGTAATCTGCCGGGTATATGCCTGCCGCTTTACGCCTCCTGCGGAGGCTTGAAAAACGGCAGGAACGCAATAGGGTTTAGGCGCTTATCGCTGCCACATCGACAAAAAATTGCCGGTATTTTCAGAATGTTTTTTCTTTTCGAACCGCTGATAAAAACTGATTTACACTGATTCCGCTGATTATAATATCAGTGTCATCATTCTTTTATCAGCGTTATCTGCGGTTCAAAAAAAATATCAACTGCGCAGCCTCCTTTTCCGGCCGTAAGTCCCGGACGAGGCGTAGTACCTAAATTCTGAAATTACTGCACTTTTGGTAAAAGTTTTTAATATGATTTTGTATTATAATGACTTAGATGTCGCTTTTTCAGTATTCAGTCAGCTTTCCCCGGTTTCGGAGAAACCGGGTAACAAAAATATTATTATTAAAGTTGACTGGATTCCCGCCTTCGCAGAAATGACATGCGCTGAGTAAGGGCGAAGCATTTTCCGGTATATTGTGGAAAAAACGATTGCGATAGTGAAAATGCTTCACCCCTACAAGAACCTGTTGGAAGCGCTGGCAGGTCACACCCGCTAACGGCGTGCAAGACCTGCCAGAACATAATTTTTTTACTTGCTAACTTGCAAACTTATTTTCAGATCAATCGAATGAAAACATACCCAAGCAAGATTCCAATAACCGCACTCCAAACCGTTTTCCTATTTATGAACATCCTGAAAATCACCCCTGCGCCGATCCCGAAAACTATGAATTTTACGGAATGAAACAGCGTCTCCCAATAAAATGGTATTCTTTCCAATATATAAGTTAAAGGGAAATAGAGTAAGAAAAACAGTAGTCCGGCGAAAAGGGCTCCGAAAAAAAACTGTTCGAGGATACTTAATACGAAGATAGTTTCTATCACCCTGGGCCGCACGCCTTCAATGAAGTCATCCACATACTCATTGTATCGGCTTAAAAGTTTGCGCTTGTCCACCACGAAACTCACACCCAAATACGCCGCCGCTAATCCGCACAGGAAAGTCAAGAGGAATAAGGTGTTGCTTTTATCCGGATAATGAGGCAGAAGCGACAGGTACAACATTGCGCTGACTAATGAACCGGAAACGGCGTCGGGAATTTTAGCCGCGCCGATCTGCATCTCGTTCAGCCAGATGAGCTGCCATAGAACGCCCATCATCAATCCCGCTTCAAAATCTCCCATCATAGCCCCGGCGGCGGCGCATAATATTATCGGTTCCGAAAGCAGAAACTGGACAGTGGCGTTTTCTAAAGCCGCTATACCTCCCAGCAGAACGACGATGATTATCGCTTCCGGCGGCAAATTAATGTTTCCTGTTTAGAATCAGAGTGGACAGTTCAATCAAATCCTTAGACCAATTACCGTTATTGACAGCCTGCAGACATTCACAAGCTCGCTCCATATCCGATTGCACCTGATTCTGCGCCATAGCCAGCACTCCGTTCCGTTCTAAAATATCCCTGACCTTTTCCAAAGTACCGCCTTCAATATACCTTCTCCTCAATACCTCCTGCACATACTGCCAGTCCTTCTCCGGAGCGCAGTGCTTTAAACAGACTATCGGATATGTCTTCTTTCCCTGCGCAAGATCGGAACCCAAATCCTTACCCAGAACCTGTTCGGTGGAGATTATATCGAGGATATCATCTTGAATCTGAAAAGCTCTCCCAATGAAAGCCCCGTATTCCCGCAGGGCGTTGATGTAATTTTCCTCCGCCTGCGCCACTATCCCGCCGATTTCGGTGGAGATGGTGATTAAAGCGCCGGTTTTCTTCTCAATCATATCGAAGTATTCTTCCAAGGACACATCTTCGCGGTCCTCAAAATCCTTATCGATCGCCTGCCCTTCGCATACTATGATCACTCCCTCGGTGAATATCCGCATCACTCTGTGAATAGTGGCGGCGGGGCTTTCCAATAAAGCCCGATAGGCTAAACCTATCAAACCGTCCCCCGATAGAATCGCCACCGCTTCATTCCAGCGTTTATGTATCGTTTGTTTCCCCCGCCGCAAATCATCCTGATCCATGATGTCGTCATGAACAAGCGTGAAATTATGCAGTAACTCAATAGCGCAGGCGGATGGTAAAGCAGTTTCTATTGTCCCGCCCGCAGCTTTACAAGCAAGCAGGGTCAAACACGGGCGCAACCGTTTGCCTCCCATCTCTAAAAAATACTTTATGGGTTGATACAAGTTCGCCGGGTAGGAAGCGCCGGCTTGTTTCATCAATTGGCTGTTAATCAGAGTCCTAATATCTTCCAATGATTGTTTGAAACAGAGAGATATATCCGGAGATATCATATGTTTTTATAATAATGATCGAACCTAAATATTTGAACATTAAACTATAAAGATAATAAATTTTAGCGCCATATTCAAGAAATATATACTACCCGCGGTTCTACAAAAGAAAAAGTCCGGGACAATTGTCCCGAACTTCATTACTGAGTTTAATCTGAAAATAGGGTATAGGGGTTAGGGTTTAGTTCAATGTGGTTTCGACTCTCCGCAGTCGACACCATACATAATAAATACAATACCTTAGTGTCATGCGGGGACGCATGACACCACAAATATCAGGGAATGTAGGGGCGACCCTCGCGGTCGCCCTTGATACTATTTTCATGCTTCGTGGTGCGCCGACAGGCGCATGAGGGTTTACCTTGAAAATAGCAGTTAGTTGTTAGTAGGGTGGGTTCTTAACCCACCTGTGGTACGCATTCCCACGCGGGAGCGTGGGAACGAGATGGAAGGGCAGACGCAAGGTCTGCCCCTACAGATAAATATCCAGTATTGTAGGGGCGACCCTCACGGCCGCCCTTGAGACAATTTTCTTGCTTCGTTGCGCTGCGGACGCATTAGGGTTTGTCTTAAATCACTTTAATAATAATAATTTTACTGTAGTGTGATATTTTCCCGCTTGTAGATTCAGGAAATACACGCCTGAGGGCATATCGTCCGCCCGCCACTGCATGGAGTAACTTCCGGCTTGAAGGACACCGTCCTGAATCACCGCCGCCTCCCGGCCTAAGACATCATATATTATCATACTTACATCGGCCGCTTCCGGCAGGTCGAATGCGATTTCAGTCACAGGATTGAAGGGATTTGGTTTACAGCCGTAAAAGACGAATTCCTGCGGAAGCGAAACGCTGTTATCTTCATCCCATCCGGAGAGTGACCAATCTCCTACGGAAGGAGAATTGTCTCCTGCGGCGGATTTTGTGAAATTGAATCCGGCGCTGGAAATGACCGAGTCGGGATAGAATCCGACAGTTAAATAATGATAGTATTCGCCGGGAGGCGCGCCCATCGGCACATTCTGCATCATTATCCGGCTGATACTGCCGCCCGGCGCCAGAATCAATCCCTGCCGCAGCAATGTCGGTCCGTATGTTGAACCGTTAGGAAGCGTTATCAATATCCATACATCGAATTGTTGAGCCGAAGCGCTGATATTGTTGATGCCTCCGGTGAATTGGAATGAACCGCCGCTGGCGGGGATGATTATCGGCGGATTCTGAGGCGTCATTGTTACTTGAAGCGGCGGAGGAGTCCCACTGGTCACATTCACCGTCACCGGCACTTCCAATACCGGCGTCTGCGGATCATTGCTGGATATCGATAACTCTGCCGGATAACTCCCTATCTCCAAACCATAACCGTATGCGTAGACTGAAACATCGGACTGTCCTAAAGGTGAAACTGTCCCGCTTAAAGGCTCTATCCGCAGGAAGGGGTGATTGAAACGGACCGCCAAGCCATCATGCAGGTAATCTTCATTATATGCCACTTCCAGTCCATCCGAACCATCGCTGTTTTGAATACCAACCGTGCAGTTATTATACTCACCCACTAAAGTCTGATACTGATAAGTGACTCCCATGTCAGCGGTCAAAACCGCCTGGAAGGTATAAGTCCCTGTAACAGCGCTTCCATAATGGGAGGTATTCAGGAAACTCACTACTAAGCTGTCGACTCCGTTATCCCAGACCAGCACTTCCGCCCCCGGCTGTAACGGATCCAAATCATCAAAGAATACCGCCAGCAGATTGGGCGGCGCGATAGGATTGGGTAAAGTGGTGTTATTCCAGGCGGTTGCGTGGGAAGTGAAGCTGATCCAGCCGTTGGCGGAGATGATATATTCATCGAAGGTCTGCCCGTAGAAGTCGAAATTGAAACCTATGGGCATATCATCCGAAGTCGAATCGTTGTGCAGGAATGTTACTTCAGTTCCGATGCTCGATATATCAATCCAATTGTAAGCGGGCCCGCCTGTCTCATCCGAGTCTATCCAGGAATAACCGTAAGTATCCGGTCCTCCGGAAGCGTCCGAACTATTCGCCGGAATAGTGAGAGTGGCGGTTCCGATTTGATCAAGCAGCGCTTGGGAACTCCAGGTGATATTATAGATGAGCGCTCCAAATCCCGTGTTCAAAATACTGAGATTCTCCATTCCGCTGCCGCCTTGAGGAACTTCAATTGTCAAGGAAGCCGGCGATACTCCGATGACCGGAGATTCTACTCCTTCACCCGCTTGAGTGGTGAATCGTATCACCATATTATTGTGCAATACCGCAGCGCCGGGAGGATATAGATTAGTATAAGTATATTGAATCCCATCGCCGTTTTCCGGCCTGGCGATTCCGACGGTAGAGTAATGCTCGGTTGAAGCATTATTGATTATATGATACTGAAAATCGATGATACCGTCGCCGGTGGGGGTGGGGTGATATATGGGATCGTACAGGATAATCTGAAAATCTTCGAGCACCCAGATTTCGCGGTTATGGACATTGTGCCATTCGATGATCACCCGGTGATTGGCTTCATCATAATAAGCGTAGACTTTTCCGTCAGGACCAGCCCCGGAATCAAGCTGGAGATCATCCCAGTAAGCGGCGAGCATCGCAGGCGGATTGATCGCCGCCGCTATCGGCCAATTACGGAAATTACTCATGTTGTTAGCGCCTAAAGAAGCCCAGCCATTTGAACAAATAGTCACGCAGTCGAAGGTCTGACCATAATATATGAAGGAAAATCCCGGCGGGAAAGAGACTACTATACTGCAGTCCTGTTCATTGCCGTAATCCGGCAGATATAAGGGGGAAGCCAAGCCGCTTATCTCCATCCAATTATATATAGGAGCCGCCGGGTAACCCATATCAGAATCATCGTAACAATAATAACCATATGAATCCCGCGCCATCGGATCATCGGAGTTGGGAACGCCCAATTCCATCACAAATTCCACCGTATCGGCATATCCGCCCGCCCCTGATAATGCCATCACGATTGTCACCGGCGAACCGGGGTAAGTCTCAAATGGTGTATAAGCCTCGAAAGGATCACTGGTATTATCGCCATAAGCTCCGGGAGAGATGGGGTCGAAAGTCCCCTGATTATCGAGTATCTCAATCTCGTCAGATTCACATGAGATCGTTCCGGTTAAAGTTTCATTGGCGTATGTTCCGATATTTACAAGGGTTATTATAAGCTGTGAAGTTTCGCCCGGGTCAAGTTTACCATTGACTCCGGCGCCGGGCAGCTGCTGCGCGCGGATTGAGAAATCCGCCGTCTCAACCTCGTTCAACAGCATTGAAATCCATTCATTGGACTGATTATCGGACACAGTGATTATAATCTCGATATCTTCTCCATGCGGGCAGAACGGAGCGATCGAAAATACGAAGGGGGAGGTCGACCAGATGGTATCGTTGGGAGCAAGGTCGCCGAAAGTAATTGTCGAAGAGCTGAAAGCGATATAGGGATTATCGCAAGCCGCTTCCGCGGTGATCCCTGATACCGTTGTACTGCCGAAATTCTTGAGCTGTATATCCAATTCCACCGTTTCGCCCGGATTGAACACTCCATCGCCGTTGCCGGAACTGGGAAGTGTGTTGTCATCGTCAATCAAATTCGCATTAATACCCACAAAAGCAGCGCCGGTTGTGATTGCTACAGTCTGCCTGGAAGGCAGGAAATTGCGCTTGGTCACACAGACCTTCATACCGCCGCCAGTGACCGGTTCGATAGGTATATTTATGTAACCGGCTTCATCGGTGTAACCCCCGATGAACACTTCACTCCCTTTCCATAAATTAACATAGGCGCTGTCAACCGGATCGCCGGCGGAATCTTCTACATGAACGGGATAATAATTACTGCCCAGCGGAATATCACCCGGAATATCGACTACCAATTGTCCGGGGTGAGCGGTCCACAGGGATACTCCCGGATCGCCGATCAAATTATAGACATGGTAATAGCATTCCACCGAATTGTTAGTGCCGCCGGAGCCGTGATTGAAGGGGAAATTGTTCCACAATTCCAGTTTACCCCGGATTACCGCCTCCATATAATATTCCAGCCCTTCATGCACCATACCCCATATCATACCGGAATCGATACAGTTGTTCCAGCGGGTGTGTGTGTTCCAGGATGAAGGGCCTACACATCCGATACCTCCTTTAGGCTGTGAAGCGGTGCCGGCTCGCAGCCAGGCTTCGGAAAGGCAGGCGGTGATTTCAAAAGACCCGGTTTCGCAGGTGCAGCCGAACACCGCCGGATTCATCGCCACATTACCCAGAGCGTAAACATCACCGTTATCCCAGCCGCCCCAACCGAGGTATCCCCTAAAGTTGACGATGCCCACTCCGTTGTTGATGCTATTGGCGGTAGTTGAGGTTGGCATGCTCCAGTTGAACCATACAGTATCGACCTGAGTGTAGCCGTTCCGCAGGCACTCCATCTTGCCGTACTGTTTAGTCTGCTTGCAGGATATATTGCTGTAATCGGCGAGCATCAATGAGCGGGTGAACCAATCTGTGGCTAAACTGGGATTAGTTTCATAGCGGATAATCTTGTTGACTACAGTCTGCAATTCCGTGGGAGATTGGACTGACAGCCGGCCCACCATAACATCCGGGAAATAATCACTGCCCTCCAGCTTGGCGTAATAATGGTCGGTCACCGCGTTATCGAAGAAACCGCAGTTGTAATTATCAGTGGCGATATAGATAGAACCGTCCTCATCACCCACTAAAACGACAAAATCCGGCGGAATCTCCCAATTATAATAAGCGTTGGATATGTAATTGTAGATGTTAGTCTTGGATGTTCCGATATCGCTGGTCTTAACGATATTCACCTCAAATCCTTTTTCCCGTTTCCAGTCCGCTAATAACTGAATCGCATTCTCCGTATTCACATTGGGCACAACAAAGAGATAACCCCCCCGTTGTCCCACATCATCGCTGTTCACATCATCGAAATTCATGGCGACGGAGCGGTAGAGGGGAGCGAAGGTGGAACTGCTGAACGGTCTTCGATGAGTCTTGGGATTCACAACTTCACCGCTGGTGAAATCCACCGCCACCCTCATCTTTTTAATGACTTCCAGTTTCTTTTCAGCGGGATTATAGCTTATAGGACAGCAGGTGATATTCACCAGGCGCAGATCCCGCATTATCACCGGTTCGCTGAGGAAGACTCTTTTTTCGGGATAATTGGTGTTTTTATCATAAAAAGCTCTGTCTTTAACGAAAACTGGCGCGGTACGATCGTGATCGGTCCCGCCGTCTTGCAAAGGGTATATATTTATGCCGCAGATCTCCTCTTTTTCCAATATCTCAAAGCTGTAACTGATACCGGCAAGGTGCGGCAGGGCGATTGTCTTGGAAATCACCGGCAGTTCCGGCTTGCCGAATTCCCCGGTTATACCCCAGCCGGGTATGGAAATACGCTGATATTCTTCTTCATCAGAGTACTCCGAAGTAAAGGACAATTCGGGGGTGGTCAGTTCCAAGACGACGCCGTTCGCATCAGATTGAATCTTCCTGACCGATTCATCCATACCGCTTACAGCGGGAGTTTCATAAGCCCATAGTGAAGTGATTATTGTGAAGCAGAATAGAATTATTATTGATTTACGCATAGAGACCTATCCTCTGAGTGAGATTTGTTATAACTCTGTGCAGGATATTCATTGGATATTAGAATCGACTGCACTTGATGCACGCAATTGAAATATTATGTTAAATCATTATCCTTAATCGGCAAAATCAATACCAAGCGCAGTCAGTGTTGAAGAAAAAAGGAATGATTTTCCCGTTCTGGCAGGTCTTGCACACCGAAGGTGAGTGTGACCCGCCAGCGAATTCTGTTCCCGCCGGGTTTTAAGTCCGCTGTACAGCGGATAATCCTGCGGCTAAGAAAAATATCCCCCAGTTTCGGAGAAACCGGGCTGCCGGCGCTTCAAGGATAATCCAGCCGAGCGGTTCCAAGTTATCGCAAATATTACTGAATTAATTTTTATTATGCAAGATTTCATGATGCTGGTTTCTTCTATTTTTTCTCTCATTGATGATTATTGTCACAAGTTTTGCATCTAATCAAATGTAAATTGTTCAAAGCGGATTGAATTTAATCTGCAATCCATATTATACTAACCGCTTTGTCTAATTCTGTGCATATTTTTAAACATCGTGTTCATTTTAAAGGTGGTGTCCCTGTATAGTTGTTTAACAGAATTAAATTCGATTTCATGCTGATTTGAGAATCATAAAATGGTAGGTCGGGGGCTTGTCCCCCGACAAATTGTGCGGGGGGATAAACCCCCCGCCTACCCTGACAATTAT
>JADHWD010000002.1 GCA_016783645.1 bacterium | reverse complement strand
CATAACGATTCCACTTCCGCCGATCTGCCTTTGGGATTCTCCTTTCCATTCTACAACCGCAGTTTTTCCACGGTGATTGTATCGGCTAACGGATGGTTAAGCTTCACCTCCCACTCTAACGCTTGGAACAACACACAGCTTCCCAGCACCTCCGCGCCGGAAAATCTCATCGCCGGATGGTGGGATGACTTAGACCCGCTGACAGGCGATGGAAGAGTACTAATATGGAATAACGGGAGCGATTCAACGGTGGTGAGCTTCTTGGAAGTTGATCACTATGGGACTTCGGTTCAGGGGACTTACACATTCCAATATATCCTTCAGCGGGAGGGCAGGATAACCCTGCAATATTATGAAATGGAGGGAAATGTCAGTTCCGCCACCATCGGTATTCAGAATCAACAGAAAAATGATGGTCTGACTATCGCTCACAACAACAACTATGTTCACAACCTCCTTAGAATTGACATCGTCAGACCCTGGTTATCCTTGAGTCCCATCTCCGGCAGTATGGAAGAGAATGAAATCGACACCATATTAGTGACCGCCAGCGCGGCGAATATGTACCCGACAATTTATAATACTAATATATTTCTATATTCCAATGACCCGGAACAGCAGTTAGTGATCTTACCGGTGGAAATGGAGGTTACCGGGCAGACATTAGGCGGAATTGCTGACGATTTGAGGATTATCCGGCAGGAAGACGGATATCTTTTGAAATGGCTGAAGCGGGAAGGTTATGAATACAGAATATACTCGTCTTCACAAGCGCATTTTGAACCGGAAAACGCGGTACTGCTGGGAATCACGGAGGAAGATAGTTTTCTCGATGTTTCTGTGAATGATCAGATGCGGTTTTATAAAGTTGTGGCGGTGATGAAGTGAATTTTCCGCTAAAAATATGAAGATTCACAGGTAATTAAGGTAAAAGATTCACTGGCTATTATGGCTATTAAAACTATAAAGATTTTAGATTTTTGATATGAGATTTTTGCTTTATGGAATATTACTGCACTTGGGGTTTGCCGTATTCCAGATCAAGCCCCTCTTCGATAGTCATCAGAACCGTTTTCAAATCACCCTTCGCTTTGGAAACATCGAAGGAAGTGTTCATGGGATAGATGCCCTGCAGCTCTTCCGGCACATCAGCCTCCTCGATAATCTCCGGAACGAGATGAAACATAGAGATGAATTTTTTAGCGAAATCGAGGCGGTTAATCGGTTCTAATCCTCCCAGATGATACACGCCTTCAAAATTCCCTTCCGCCAATTCTCTTATAGCTCTGGTGGCGGCGTTCAATGAGATGGGACTGCGGACTTGATCCTTGAATACTGGATAGCTTTTGCCGCTCCAGTTAGCGATCAGCAGTTCATCGGTGAAAGACTTCTTCACCGCATCGCCTTTGCCGTAGACTAAATTCAATCTGGCGATCACATAATTCTGGCAGATTCCCTTGATGGCTTCTTCGGCGGAGTATTTGGATTTGCCGTATTGATTGATGGGATGGGGTTCATCGTCTTCGGAATAATTCCCCTTCACGCCATTAAAAACCATATCGCTGGATAAATATATCAACCTGATATCTTTACGGACGCAGAAAGCGGCTAATTGAGCGGAAGCGCGGTAATTGACTTCCTCCGTCAGCTTTGGGTCTTTTTCACAGCCGCTGATACTGCTGACAGCCGCAGTATGAATCACCACTTCCGGATTGATAGCGTCGAGGCATTGTTCTAACTCCGCGGTATCGGTCAAATTCAATTTTTTCAATACGCTGTTATCGGGTTTATAATCAGTGGTATTATATGTGCCTATAACATCAAATCGATTATGACAATGTTTCATCAAACTGCGGCCTATAAGACCGCTGGCGCCTGTTATTAACAGCTTCTTCAATTCAAAATTCCTTTATAATAGTTAACATTTTACTTCCATTAGGTCCGGAGCTTATTCCGGCGCTGATTTTATTCTTTTTATCCGCGCTTTTAGCCGCTTCTATCCCCGATATCAGATGATTCAGCACGATAGCTCCGGAGACGAAAAAGACGGTGTTCTTGATGGAATCCGACCGTATGCGGAGATCCTTGAATCTCTGCCGGTCGGAATCGCTGTCCCACTGCCAGTTATAAGCGGAATCGAGATACATAGAATCATAATCGCGTTCGATCAACTGCTGATCGTTGAACTGCTCGCGGTTCATATAATTGCCGATATCCACAAAGTACTGATGATCTTTCCCCGATAAATCTATGCCGGCGTTCTGCAATGCGAAAGCCTTGTAGTCGTCTTCTATCCATCCGCTGTAAGCGTTTATGCCATATACTGCGCCCCACAGCGTCAATTCTATCCCGAAAAAAACCGCCGCTTTTTTCTTGTCACCGTTGTAATACTGCCCGGCGCCTGGTATTAAAACTGAAAGCAAGAGCGGTTTGGCGTCTTTCTGGCGCGGCTTTTTCAAATTAGCGCCGGTTGGGGAAGCCGCCGAATTTTTTGCTTTCATCAATTCAAATTCCGCTGTCGTCCGCTTAATAGTGAAGAGTGTTCCCTGCAAATTCCCAGCCTCCGAATTCAACTGTCCGGAAGCGGCGGCGGTTAAGGTAAATAGAATAAGAACAATCAACGCGGTTAGCGGTTTATATAAAAAGGGCAGCTTTGATGGATATATTTTAAGTAATCCCCCCTTCCCCCCTTTAAAAAAGGGGGAAAATTGGTATTTTTCTTTAGAAAAGGGGGTGAAAAAATTTTTTCCTCTGGAAAAATTGGAACGGAAATTTATCCCTTTTTTTAAAGGGGAATGATCCGATATTTCCCCCTTTTCTAAAGGGGGATTAAGGGGGATTATTTTCCTTACCATACAGCGCTTCAGATATTCAAGGATGATTTTCATTAGAATCACCAGTTCACCGTGATTTTACCCATCGGTATCGCATGCCCGCAATACATCTGAGGTTCGACATTCAGCGCGGTTTCCAGACGCTTATTCTTCAATCGCACGGTGAATCCGGCGTCCAAAGCCGACACTACATGGTTGATTAACGCTAATTCGGCGAATAAAGTGGCGTTGTCTAAAGCCTCGTTGGATTTATAGCGGATATCCTGATATAAATAGGCATTGTTAGTATTCAACCAGTAATCCGATACCGTAGGATCAGGATTCTGATCGATTCCGGGCCAATAATAAGATTCCGTCTCTTCGTTCTGTATATAAGGCGATGTTGAACTTTGCCATCCTGAATCATCCCATCCAGGACCGAACTGAGTCATGTATTTGCCGATCATCTCGTAATACTGCTGAGTCACAGTATTGGGCAGCTGGTGGGTGAAATTATTGTCTTCTTCAAAGAGGTTATAAATTTCATTAGGAATAGTCGAAGGATCGGTATATTGCGGATAATCGGAGATGAAATCCCCCCAGGTGGGGAAATTCCGCATCCATTCATGATAAAGGTCAATGTCCCAATGGGAATTGGCATAATTTTGATATTCTTTCTCCTTGTCATTGCCCTCCTTTTGGTAAATCGCCACGCCGGTCCAAGCGGCGACTTCGACCGCGAAGAACAATGCGGCTTTTATAGGCGAACCGGCGTATAATTCACCGGCGCCGGGCATAATTGCGGACAGCATTAAAGCTTTACCGGGGGATTTCCAGCCTTCGGGTTTGGAAGAAGCCAACGGCTGTTGACTGTCACCGCCCTGCGAAGCGGATAAGTACTTTTGGCTCAATTGAAAAGCCTGTTGATTGTAATTCAATGCAGCCTCATCCTGCGCAAACAGGCTTGAAGCCAAAGTTAAAATCACAAGTATGATTATGATTCTCATATCATGCTCCCTGTGTTTATTTGGAAATATGTATATTATTCAATAAATTGTTTTGAATAACGAATATCGAACAAGGAATGTCGAAATATTCATGACCGTGTTGAATTCGTAATTCGATATTCCTTGTTCCTTGTTCAATATTCCTTTTTAGTTCCGGCTCGTCCGGGTTAGGAGTTATTAATCAAAACCCAATATTCCTAACGGTTCTTCCTCTCTGCATCATATTGAAATTGAACAGCACCGTCAAATAATAGCGCCATTCTTTGCCGTAAGTTCCTTCAAATCCCTGCTGAGATACGCTGAATTTATCCAATCCGTATGCGGCTTCCAGTGTCACTGCGGTGGGAAAAGCGAAGAATGAGACTAACTGCATCCGCAGGTTCACCCCTATATCCTTCTTCCAATCGGCGAAATCCACATCGCCCGTCCAGGCGTTGCCATAATCCATGAACAATCCCAAATATGCCCGCTGGAGATAAGCCTGTAAAATCCTCGGACCCCCTCGACACAGCAAGGGGAAGCGGTAAGTTAATGTTCCGATGAAATTTCGGGTGCCGCCTAAACTGTAGAAAGAATAGCCCTTCATCCCCGGCAGTCCGCCGCCGTATAAATAGAAGAAGTCGTCCACATTATTCTGGTCTAAGAATGCGGCGTTCGCCCTCAATGTGATCCCATGCATGTCTCCCAAGGGGGATTTCAAGTATTCTTCCCACTGCAGTGAATAGCGTCCGTAGTTGTAGGGGATGTAAACTTCCTTGATTAATCCGGCATCGACAGTGAATCCGTCGATGAAATCGTTGTTTTCGCGGGCAATTTCGGCGATCACCTGGCGGCCCATGCGGGGATTGATATCCATATCCATCGCCGGTATCCGCTGGTCGGAGCGCCACCTTAAAGCCAGGCTTTTGCCTTTGAAATAGTAATAGTTGAATACGGCGCCGTCATCGAAAGTCAATTTGGAGTTATACCGGGAAATAATGCCCCGCAGTTCCAAGTTATCTTTGTCGTTCAACTGATAACGGAAACCGCCGTCAACTTCGTTGAGAGAAAACTTATAATCGATAGCGTAGTCATCGTATATCGGCTCGTGTTCCGGCGTTTCGCCGATGATGCGGGCGCCGCCGCCGATATCATTTAAAAATGTCTGCTCGGAGTTGCGCACCACATTGTAGCCTTCGAGGAAAATCGTGGGATTGATATTGACATATTCGATCATGGCGAACATATCGTAATCGCCCAGATAATTCATATTCAGATGAGTCACCCCGTACCAGAATTTTGGATCTTCCGTGATACCGTTGAAGGAAAATCCTCCGAAAAGATTGAACCAGTCTAAAAAGTCAGTCTTATAGAAATACAATCCCGGCTTGAAACTACTCAAATCCACCATCAGCCGCGGCAGTAAAAATGTGATGCCGAAAGCGGGCTTATACCGGTCGATTTTATAATCCGGTAAATGATGGTCATTGAATTGGGGTATGGGAATATTTTGCTCGAAATCACGCTCATATAAAGCGAATTTGGAATTCTGCGGCTCCGGTGTGTTTATCAGATAAATATAATAGCCGTTGTCGCAGTAACCGCTGTAGACCAGCATCCCGCTATCGGACATATTCCCCATGAAAGCGCCGCCTAAAACATTGGTCAACAATGTCTCTTCACCGGATGCCAAATCTAACCGGTATAAATTATATATTCCGGTTTTATCGCTGGAATAGAGCAATCCTTTGCCGTCCGGTGTGAATGACGGATTTCTTTCATCGGCTTCACTGTTGAGAATCCAATTGATTTTGCCGCCTTCCGTTGATATTTCGCCGATATCCCGCGAAAAACGATCGGAAAAGGCGAATACTATTGACGAATCGTCGGGAGAATAGACAGGATTATATATCTGCTCGCCGTCATTAAAATCGGTGATAATCCGCCAGCTTTCAATTTGAGGTATATTTTTTCCGGTCAATTCCGGCAGTTCCGCCACTGCCAAGTTTTTAGTGCCTCCCCAGTTCAGGACAAAGGCGATAGATTTTCCATCCGGTGAAAATGCTGGCGATTCCGCCCGCGCCCCGGTCGTCATACGATATTCCTTCTCATCCGCCAGATTGAATAGATAAAGGTCGTTAAGATGCGCTCTATGAGTTACAGTCTTGCGGGAGTATGCAAGCCATTCACCATCGGGTGAAACGGCCGGGCGCGATTGAACGCCGCTCTTCAACAATTCGCTCTTTCCGGTGGTGAGGTCCATCTTATAAAGGCTGGTGATGGACATATAATCACGCCCCTTGTTGGACAGATAAACAATCTCTATATCATTGATGAAAGCCGGATAGAAATTACCGTAACCTTCTGTCCCAATTTTCGCTCCGGTATAAAGACTCTTCGAGATGGAAGCGGTAGTTTCAGTATAATACTTTTCCAGTGAATCCTTCCATGCCTTATATAATTGCTTATCGGTCAATCCGATAGCTTTTTCTATAGCGTTGCTGAAGGAATAATTCAAGGGCGCTTTCATATTGGCGGAGATCCGCTGCAGCGCATCATCTCCCCAGCGCTTTATAATATACTGCGTGAGGGAATATCCCTGGTTATATACCGATTCATTTCCCACCGTGTTTTTACCGTAAGCGCCCATCTCATTCAAGGAGAGCAGAGTCCCGGTCAGCGCCCGCGTCCGCAGTATCATATCGCGGTGGCTGTCCCAAGTGTCATAATCGAATCCGGGAGCTTGACTCTGAGCGCATCCTTCAGCGAACCAAGGCGGAATCACGGTCATGGCGATGGGATAGGACATCAGCACATTAGGATAGCCGTAAAGCACATCGGGACGCTTCTCCTCTTCATAATTCAGCCATTGCAGGTAGATTCCGGGGAATCTACGGGGCAGTTTGCGGGAAGCGCCTAATTGTATCATGTGGCTGAATTCGTGGGTGACTACATTTCTTAACCAATTGTGAGTGCCGCGCAGATCCCAATCTAACGCCGTCGCCCATATCAATATTTTATTATCATAGTAATAAGCGCCGCCGTTGGAATAATCATCGGTGTCTTTTATCAAAAAATGTATCTTGGTATCAGGCTCATATCCATATAATTTGGTGATGGGCTCGTAAATATCTTCGCCGATTTTGACACAGGTCTTCGCCGCCCGTTCCGCGCCTTCATGGTAATGCGCGAAAAAGTGTTCACTCTCGATGGTGTACCATTTTAAATTAGGATGGGGATAATCTTCCGGCTGAGCCTGGATTTTCACCGCGAAGCTCAATGCGGTTAAGATGATAATATATATATATTTGCGTACGAGCATGATGCTTGTTTTCAGGTCATAATAAGAGAAGAAGGATCGTATCCTGTATAGGCGTACCCCGTCCATTTATCGCCGTGTTCCGGATTGTATTCCAGTGTTTCCTTAGCGGGATTGGGGACTAAATCAAGTTCTTCTAAAATAGTAACACCGATTAACGGAGGACAATCATCCGGCAGTTCGACAACGAGCTGAGTGCAAAAACGGTTTAAAATAGTAATCCAAGCGTCTTGAAATAACCGCCTAATGACTTTGCCATTTGCGGTCCTGATTTCCTTTTCTCCTGCTTTCCTTAATCCTAATTGTTCTATAACAGAAATAGGCAGACAGATATTTGTCGCGCCGGTATCCACTAATCCTTCAATTTCGATTTGTCTGATTTTATCAGATGTTATTAAGCCTTTTTCAGCACATATCTGATCATAGGTGTTGATAATATTGATTTTGGCTTTCACATGTCCCATCTTGTTCTCATGTAATTCAATAGGCGTAAGTAGTCCATTTATCGCCATGTTCAGGATTATATTCCAATGTTTCTTTGATAGGATTGATAACTAAATCAAGCGATTCCAGTATAGTTACACCGATTAACGGCGGGCAATCATCCGGTAATTCCACAACAAGTTGAGTGCAAAATCGATCAAAAATAGTGATCCAGGCGTCTTGATACAGCCGCCGCAAAACTATTCCGTTAGCTGTCCTAATTTCCTGTTCACCCGCTTTTTTCAATCCAAGTTTTTCAATAATCGAAATCGGCAGACACAGATTTGTGGCGCAGGAATCGACCAAGCCTTCGGTCTCTATATATCTGACTTTCTCAGGTGAGATAATACCCGCATCAGCGAGATATTGATCTCCCCGGTTCACAATTTTTAATTTTACTCTAACATGTCCCATTTCGTCCCCAAATTGACTGTAAAAATTCACAACGAATTTAACGAATTTAACGAAAAACCTATCATGTAATTTTGTTCATCCGGTTTCGGAGAAACCGGGCTGCCTTTTCACTACTTAACCACTTAACCACTTAACTACTTAACCACTTAACCACTTAACTACTTAACCACTTAACTACTTAACTACTTAATCACCGCAATTTTAATTATCTTCACCGCCTTTTCACCGCTCCCCTTTGCTTCCACCCTGGCGAAATATATTCCGCTGGAGATGCTGGTCAAATCCCACACAATCTCGTTATATGCTGGAGCTGTATTGTTCAATTTCTTCAATTCGTCCACCTTATCCCCCGCCATATCATATATTCTGAAGCGCATTTCAGCATAATCATTGAGATAATAGCGGATGTTGACTGAATTTTCGCCGGGCTTATTGGGATTGGGCCAAGCGTAGACTAAATCATCCGGCATCAATCCGCCGGGAATATCCGGCGGAGATTCAGTATAAATTGTGTCAATAGCGCAGGAGTTGCGCTTATCTCCAAATATCGAACCCCATAATATAGTTTTCACATCGGTTTTCCAGGAATAAACTCTGTTCCCGGCGGCGAAAGCCAATGCGGTTGAAACGCCCCCTAAATGATACAACAGTGGACTTTGGATCAAATCCATTTCAGCGAATTCCACCGAGATGGGATAACCGGTAAGTTTATCGCCGTATTCATCGCAGGCGAAAATGAAGGTGTTGTCATATTCCGGCTGAATCCCAGTGTAAAAAAGGTTCACCGCATTATTAGTTTTACCGCACACCACACTATGAGCGTCTGCGGGAGTCCCATCTAAGGGATAGGGCGCATAGTCGTTAATCACACCATTGTGCTCATAGACCAATATTCCGTCTTCGATAGTAGGGATGATTATCTCCATATAATCATCATCGTCTATATCCGCCAGCGAGGGAGGGCCTGTAGCGTCTGATGGTAAAATCGCATCACAGTATTCGGTGTAACTAGACACCAGATTCATCCCTTCGACATCGACTATTATTAAAATATTCTGGCTGGAGTAGCCGCAGACGAATACCATTTCCATATGACCATCATGGTCAATATCGCCTAATGCGGGGGGATAGGGCATTTCATTAGGCCATCCGGTTATGCCGAAGTAAGCATAGGGATGGTATGACCATAATAATTGACCGGTTTTATCGATAGCGTGAAATACAGCGGATTGATCCACCACAATCAACGCCCCGTCATCGGTCAATATTCCGGGAGGAGTCAAGAATGCGTGTTTCGCAGGTTCTTCTATCTCGCAGTCCCATACTGAACCGGCTGAAAGATCATCGGCTTGATAAGCGTAGATATTATTCAATAAGCCGATGTAGATTAATTCGCCGTCAGTCAGAATAAAATCGCTGTAGACCGGATTTCCCTGCTCGCCTATCAAAACCGAATCAATAGATACAGTATGCTCGATGGGGGAATATGATAGTTTATATAATCGGGAATTGTATGCAAAAGGCATTATCTGTAAAATTATTTCATCACATCCGTCATCATTGAAATCGTACACTGCGGGTTTAGAGACAATCTTTGTGTTGAATTCATAGAAATAGGGTTGATATCCCGCGCCGGATTGGACCGGGATAACGCTTCCGTCCTGTTCCCATCCGTGCAGAGTATAGAATTCGGCGGCGAATAGTTCATCACAGTCATCTCCGTCAACATCGGCGCTGAACAGGAAAACCGGCAGGTCTAAATCTTTGGGGAAACCGGGCATCAGCAAATCATTGGTCACCACGAAACTCATAGTGTCCGAAATCACTGAAAAATCTTTCAGAACTAAATGCGAATAAGCGCCGGAATTGCTCTTGGCGTCAGGATGAGTCTCGTCATCGAAAATCACATCAACCCGGTCAGCGTTGGCTTTTTCCCAGGCTTCGTTTTTATCGAAAAATGCGTCGTAGGGACTGCCTAATTCGCTGCCGTAACCGGCATCGAACAGCCAGTAATCTTTACCGATATCCACCGCGCCGTCAGCTTCTTCTATATAAACTCCCAGCCGGTCTTTATCCGTATTAATTCGGTTGCTGGAAATGTTATTCTGTATCACTTCTTCATCTATATGCCAAATTAAAATACCGCTGCCGGGACGGCCTATCCCCCAATTCTCCATATCCACCAAGACGCCGTTATCGAAATCCACTGTCTGATACTTTCTGACAAATGATGTATCGGTAAGCATGAAATACGCATCGGCGTATTCCCCGGTGGAATCGTAGTAAGCGTACCTCATACTGTCATAACTGACACCCACCATCACCCCGTCATCTTCGCCCCAATAGACATAGGAATCGATATTCTCAATCAGGAAATATTCGCTGGAATTAATCGGGATTTTAAATATTGTTCCCACCGGAGCGGTGATATTATTCGGAAAACTATCGATTAATACTGGCTGGGTCCATCCCATGAATACTTTCGACCAGGCGCAGGGCGGAGCGGGGACTAATCCGTCCAATTTGCCGGAGCCCTGATCCATCAAGCCGAACCATCCGATAACCGATTCCCCGGTCTCGCTGTTGTAAAGATTCGGCAGTCCGATATGATGGCCCATCAATATCGCCAAATGGCCGTGCATCCCCAGGTTATAGCCAACCTGCGTTTCCGCTTCCGGCAGAATCATCCCCTGCTTGATATAATAACCGTTAGCGGTATCCACCAAAACTCCGCCGGGATTCATTCCCAAAGGTTCGGTTATATCTTCAGATTCCATGTAAGCCGAGGGAATATCGAAGGGAGTAGGGTCGTAATCGAAGGCGAAATCCTGCCCCACACCGGCGTGGAAGATGATGAAGCAGTCGTATTCAGGATCAAATTGGCTGAAGTCGATATCTTCATCCTCGGAAGCTTTGAGCCAGGCGTCACGGAACAGTAGGGCTAAATTAGAGTCTAGAACCGTGTAATTACTATTGAATACCAGCGGGTCATCGTTATTATAATTATAATGCCACATGGGATAATCCAGCGTGTAGGCTGAATCGCTGTCCCGGGGATAAGTGGAATCGGAAATATCGATGGTCAGACTGCCGTTGGATATATCTTCGTAGTAATTTTTTAAGAACCGCAGCTGCCTTTGAAAATAGTCCCGGTCATGGGGGATAGGATCGATATCATAACTGGCGGTGTCGCCGGGATCGACATAAGCGGTATCACCATCACAAGCGGTGTTGAACTTGCCGTTCCCCGAAGTGGTCTCAAGAGAATCAATCTGAAATTCCACCCGCACAGCCAAGATCTTAATCACATCCGTCTGTTGAAGGGAATTGATAGTGTTATTCTTAGGAAGGTTAGTCTTTACACTGCGGTCTGCCGACGCTGACCCGCTGAGTAATATCAGAGTGATAACCGCGGTCAAGAGCATAAAGGCTCTTGACATGAAGTAATCTGATCTGTTATCTTTTGAGTGTTCCAAACTACAACCCGAAAGTCAATGAGAATCTCATGGTATCGGTGACGGGATGATTTTCCCCCGCGGTCATATATCCGAAATCGAAGCGGTAAGCGGAATATTTGACGCTGAGTCCAAAGGTCATAGGTTTGACTTTGCCTAAAGAGTCGTTCCAATAACCTGCCCGCAGACCCACCATATCGCCGTACCAATATTCAGCGCCCATATGCCAGATGAATTCCTCTAATTCATCGGCGGACATGAATCCGCCGTCATTATACCAAGAGGTGAACAAGGCGATATAGAACGGATCTGATTCTCCATTAGCCTTACGAGTGACTAATTCTTTATCGACATCGAAGGTCACAGTGAAGCGGTTATATTCCTGCTCTAACACTTTATAAGCCAGTCCGAACTTTAAATTAGTGGGAAGAGGGTCGGCTTGAGCCCGGTCGATATAAGCGACTTTAGGCCCCATGTTAGATAAGTTGGCGCCGAGCTGCAGTCCGGGCAGGAAGGTGGTTTTATATAAAGTCCCTATATCCACCGCCACTACCGACGCCTTGCCGCTTCCTTTTTCCGTGCCTGCGCCGTAGGGACTCAGCATACTATAGACGAACTTCATGGATACTCCCAATCCCAGATTAGGAGTGACCTGCGACCCGTAAGCTCCACTGAAGGCGACTTCAAAGGCATTGAAAGAGCCCAAATCCTGCCCTATTTCGTTCGTCCTTTGAATTTCGCCATAATTCAGGAAGATAATATTACCGCCGAAAGTTCCCCAGTCCTCAGCATAATGCGTGTAGCTGACGAAATCGTAATATAGATCGCTGAATTTGAACTGAGGCAGCCAGTTGGTATGCATCAGCGTCAATTCATTGAAAGGAACGAACGCCAGCCCCGCCGGATTCCACCAGGTGGCAGTGGCGTCATCGGCTAAAGCCACAAAAGCTTCACCCATACCTGACGGACGCGCGCCGGGGGAGATCTTCAAAAACAGTAGTCCCGCCTGAGATACACTGCCGGCGTAGGAATTCAAAGGCGGTAAAAATAAGGTAATTGCCAATAATAGAATAAAATAACGCTTCATCACTATACCTCTAAGTATCTGTAGATGCGAATTATCCATTAGTTAAGTGGTTAAGTGGTTAAGTAGTTAAGTAGTTAAGTAGTAAATGTGGAGCCGGGATTGTCTCAATCCCGGTATTTCCATGTATCGCTCATCATTTTTCGTAACACTTTAGATCTATGAAGTTAATCGAGATGTGCTGTCAAGTGTCCCCACTTGACAGTATTTCCTATAATCTTCTTACTTATTTATTGCGTCAGGTGAGGACACCTGACGCCACGATTTTTGTGTTTACTTCAGAAAGCTAAAGTGTTATCATTTTTCTTTATCTGAAGAGATATAAACATTTAATATAACAATTTTTTCATCTCATTACAACTATCCGTCCGATTTTGGAAATAGTTTTTCCGGAAAAATCGGCGGATACCTTATAAAGATATACTCCATTAGCGACTTTATCGCCCATCCTGTCCCTGCCGTCCCAGGTATAGCGTTGTTCGTTATAGATATACCCTTCATCTTCTTCATAATAGGGTCCGATTTCGTCTATGCATCTGCCGCCCACGGTGAATATCCGCATTTTGACTTCCGCCGCTTCAATTAGCCGGAAAGTGATGATAGTCTCGTCTGCGAAGGGATTGGGATAATTCAATAAATCCCACAGCCATTCATCTGAGGGTTCGGATGAAGCCACATTGGCTGTGAAGGTGATTTGCTGGGGATTGTTGAAGCTGTCCCACACTCGGAATTTCATCTCATGATTCCCTTGGGGGATGTAATCCAAGCGCTTTTCAACCGACCCTTGACGGTAGGAATCCACCAGATAGTCGAAATCATCGGTCAAGTCGAATTGCAAATCGTCATCGATGGTCAAAGTTATTTTATGTCCGGGAAAACCGGTAAGGTTGACGCCGGAAGTGTCGTATAAATCGGCGATTAGCATAGGCGAAGGCGCAACCTGACCGCCCGGCTTCCAGCTTCTATCGCCGAAATAGACCGCAATCGATGTTGTGTCGCTGTCTACTAATGATACATCACCGGCGGCGAGCCGCAGACTGTCGATGAAACCGCAGCCGTCTTCGGAACCGTTATTGAAATAATAATTTATCCTGCCGTTGAGTCCGCCGTAGGTGATGTCCATAGGGACGATGAAATTTGAAATGAAATCACCTCCCACCGCGGAATAAGGTCCCCGGAATAACATGCTGCCGGATAAATCGTAATTCACCGTTACAATGCTGCCGGTTGATTGAGAAGTAGGGGGTGCGAACTGATAAGTAATAGGCTTTGAAGTATCGAACACTTGCAGATAGACCGTCCCGTCGAAATCCGTCCATTTAGCGCCATTTTTCAATAGTTCCCCTGTGACGGTGATGATATTAAGGGCATACAAGGTATCAGGAGTGATGGAGACGATATTTCCGCAGCTGCTTGGAATAGCGGGGCGGATTAAGGGGTCGCCGATAACATGGTATTTCTCCGAATTTTCATTTCCATAATGTATTTTTCCCCACATCAGCGCTTCGCCGCCGCTGTGAGGATTGTGAGGATCTTCAAACAGGTATGAATAGAAATTTTTAGATAGATTGAAATTTAGCGATGAACCGGTGGGTCTGGTGGCGCCGATGGAGGCGATGGCGCCGCCGTTCGGCATCACCAGCAGCATCTCCGGCATTGACTGCCGTTCCAGGTAATCGAAGTAAGCCCAATCGCAGGTCATCGCTACGAAATAAGCCAGCCGTCCGTCATTGTCAATTCGGGGTAAATCGCGTTCAGCGAAGAATACCGCTTCATGAGCCCATACCCATTCATGTCCATGCCCGAAGTAATTCACCATCAAACTGCCCTTGTTGATATATTTGACCAAATCATCACCGGCGGTGGGCTTTTGACGGCCTCCGGCGCTCGGAATCACAGGATATTCAGTCAAATACACTTTATTCAAATGCATAAAATCGGGGATATAATAATCCGCCAAATCCTCACTCTGCTGAGTATGATAATACTCCAAAGTGGTCACTTTGCCGCCTTGTTCATATTCATCATCAGCCACTAAGGTGATACTCATCTTCCAAGGACCAAATTCCGGTGATTCCACATATTCAATCACTTTTGAGACCGCATTTTCGATTTCAGATTCACTGGTGACAGTATAACGTCCCACAGCCATCTCCGGATTCTGGGTTTGATAAGGACCGCTGAGATATACATAAAAATCATCGTAGCAATAGCCGCCTTCTTCATAGGGCGGAATCCAGTTCTTATCATTAGATGACAGAATATTACGGTAATCGTAATCGCCGTCGCCGATAAGAGCGATATACGAGGGCATGACCGCCCAATGGTCTTTGGTGTATTTCAGAAAATCCCTGATCGCGACCGGATCGTATAATCCCCAGGCGAATTGGTCGAAAACCCGCTGAACATTCACTCGCTTCACTATTATCCCTTCCTGCGCGCTCCACATCGATACCAGCGGCTGTAACTCATCATAAAAATCAGAGTGGGTTATCATTATATAATCGGCGGCGTTGTTCACATCCCGCAAATCGAGAATATCGCTGGCGGGAGGCAGATACTTATATACGGATTTTGGCTGTTTAAAGCGGTCATCGTCTAAAGCGATATAGCGTTCCACCTCAATCATAGAAAGCGGATCATCGATGAAGCTCGTCCCTTTGGTATATTGAACATCCTGAAAATCGGTTATCTTAAATATAAAAGCGTTCGATTGTAGTCCGCTTAAATTATATTGCGGAGCCTGTGAACCTAAAGGCGACTCAAAATAAAGTTCTCCATTAACCGCCGTCAATTCACGCCGGTATTCAATTTCGTAATAATCGAAGTAGACACTGCCGGAGGGATGTGTTTGATCTAAACGGAGATAGTTGACTCCTTCTTTGGATAATCCTTCCCCGCTTATTTGAAAATAATTGCCGGCGAAAGTTCCAACTATAGCAGATGTGTCCTGATTCAAAAAATATACATCGAAACTGCTATAAGAAGATAACCGCTTTACATTCAGCTTGATTTTATAGTATCCGGAGGCGACATTAGCGAAGCTTTCAGGATAAAAACGGGTGGTTACCCCGCCGAAGTGATCGCCGTACCAATCCAATCCGCTGTTGGGGAAACCGCTGTATGCGTAGATGACGAAATCATCTTCATGATATACCCGCGCTAAAGTCTCGGTCACCATCAAAGAAGCTTGGCCGTCAGCTCCCAAAGGTTCCATCCGCTTGCCCGAAGGACCAGCCGCCGATAAATTCAGCCAGTAAGCATTATCATAGGTATAATGATTGATATAGTGTGAGAATTCACCGTTACCTTGGTATTCCCAGCCGCTGACTCCCTTTCCGTAAAACAGCAGAAAATCTTCCGGGTCGAAAACATCATCGGAATCAATGTCTTCGACTAAAATTGCGATTTCAATAAGGGAGTCAGGCCGTGCCGCGCTGATGCTCGCCGGAAGTTCACGGCCGCCGTTATTGAACATCCTGATCATACTAAGCGGATAATCCGCTGGATCTGCACCAGCGGAAACCAAATCATTGTATCCAATCTTATAAATACCTCCGCTGTCAATCAAGATTTTCAGATTCTCGCCTTCCGGTAAAAAATTTCCCCTGCGGGATTCAGCCGCGATTGTCCAATCAGCCGATTGATTATGATTGAGAATAAAATCATTCAAAGGTAAATGAACCCGCTCCCTGCCAGCTCCGATGCCTCCCCCCTGGAAAACTATATCAATCCGAATTTCCTCCAGCAGGTGCAGTCTTCGGTTTGAAGGCTCATAGCGGGCGGGACGAAGGATTAATTCCACTACCTGATACCGGCGGAAACTGCGGGGTGCAGATATACTTATAAAATTCGATGTTATATCGGGAGATTTACGCTGAGCGCTGTCAATATCATCCTCTAATTTGTCATTTTTTGATAACTTGATATTATTATACTGGCGGGTTTTCAAACCTGAAGTGGTCAACCGCGCTTTAGCTCCGGGAGGGATAGCTATCAGATGCCGCCGGAAAGGTATCATCCAGCCGCCGGAATCGGGATTCAGTGAATGATTAACTATATCTAAAGTCTGCGCGCTGTCGGAATATCCCGGATTGAAATCATCTATGCGGGGTTTATAGACAATACTGATTCCGGTTTCATCCGATTTGAGAATCTCAATATCGCTGAAACCGCTCGCATACACCAATCCGGCGCAGGATAACAGCAATATTAATATTAATTTGCGTCTATTTTTCAACAGTGAAAAAATTTTAATAATTTTGAAGGAAGTTTTTTTTCTGAAAATAACTTCGAGTTGCGAGTTTCGATTGAAGTCTCAGGTCTCCTGTCTCATATCTCTAATAATTCCCCGGTTTCGGAGAAACCGGGCTACTGAATTAAAGGCAGACACATTGGTCTGCTCCTACAAATAACATCTGACATGTAGGGGCGACCCTTGCGGTCGCCCTTGAGATTATATTCATGCTTGGCGGCGTATTGAAGGAGTTTGAGAGTTTCTCCTGCCTGAACCTCTTGAAATAAAAAAAACCGAACATCCGCCGCGAATATCCGGTTTGAACACAAATTCGTTAAAGGCGAATGCACAATGATTTACGATACAATGGGAAGCTGACACATGTGTAAAAAACCTTTAACGAACTGTTATATAAGCTGCTCCGTCTATGAATTTAATCCTAGTTAAAAACTTTCCGCCTCGTCTATGAGCATGATAGGAATGTCATCCTTGACCTCATATTTCAAACGGCAGGCATGACAGATGAGAACCTCGTTCTCTTGATCATACTCCAGATCCCCTTTACATTTGGGGCAGGCGAGAATATCCAATAATTCTTTTTTCAGCATATTATCGTGATTTGCTTTAGTGATTTAATCAAGTTTGAAAAATATAATTTTTTCATTTGAAAAAAGCAAATCTTCACAATAGATTAAACTTGATCTTTATTCACCGGTTCCCGTTATCTGATAATTTATTATGATTTTTTTGATTTATGAAAACATGGTAATGGGTCAAGGGTAAAGAAAAGATATACTAAAAATACCTCCATTCTCTTAGTTTTAAGGCAGCCCGGTTTCTGCGAAACCGGGACAACACTGGCAGGTCACACCCGCTTATGGCGTGCAAAACCTGCCGGAACAAGGTATTAGACCCTAGACCCCAGCCCTTAAACCCTATTTTCAAGATAAACCCCCATCAGCCGTACGGCTGACAACTTAGCATGAAAATAGCGGTGGTAGCCCGGTTTCTCCGAAACCGGATAATCTTTGGGTGGGTTAAAAACCCACCCCTACATCGCCCTTCGTAGGGGCGGGTTTATAACCCGCCCTTCCATCTATTTTCAAGGTAAATCATGTTAGTTCAGCCAGTATCTGCGCTTTCCGCCATTGCTTATAGAGAAAATCGGTGTCGAAGATGGATTGAAAACCGCGCCAAGGCAGTTGATATTCCGCGCCCTTTAATCCTAATGTTTCTTCAATATTGACTCCCAAGTCTTTTAAAACAGCCGGTATCGATATCCCCTTAGTGATGTTTTCATATAATGCAGTCCCTATCCGTTCGTCACCAAGTGATAAAAGCGCCTGCAGTTTTTCCTGCCCGGAACTGCGCGGTATGAATTTAATTTTCGGCAAAGCCTGTTTGATTCTCTTTCGCACTTTCTTTAAATAAGGTTCACCACGGAAAGGCGCCCATTGGAAGGGTGTGTGAGGTTTAGGAATAAAAGCGTTGAGGGATAATTCCAGTCCGCCGGAATTATAGATCTCCGACATATCTTCAACAAGCTTGATTAACGCATCGATGTCAGAGTCGGTTTCCCCGGGTAGACCTATCATAAAATAGAGCTTAAGTCGATTGAATCCGGCTTCCCGCGCCTTTTTAACCGCCCGTTTAATCAGAGCGTCGCTCATACCTTTACCGATTATCCTGCGCAATCTTAAAGAACCAGCTTCCGGAGCAATTGTCAAAGTGCGCATACCGCTGTTCACCAAATACTTCAAAATCGTATCATCGACCGCATCGACCCGCAGAGAGGATGTGGAAATCTTATAACCGTTACCGGCGAGATATCCTATCAACTCTTTCAGGTAAGGATAATCCGAGAGGGCTGATCCTATCAATCCCACCAATGCCGGGGGATTGATGTGCCGTTTCACAGTTTCTATCAAATCAGCCGGCGGGTGATATTCGTATCTATGAATATGGCAGGAGGCGCAGAACCTGCATTTGCGGGGACATCCCCTGCCGGCTTCGATCAGAAACATATCGCCGAAATGGCTGTCGGGAGTGATCACCGCTGAATGCAAAGGGCTGGAACGAGGATACGATACCGGTGTGATATTCTGAGGTTTGCCTAAAGCCGGCGCCCAGCATCCTTCGATTTTGGATAATTCCTCCAGTAGTTTCGCTTTCCCTTCCAGATAATACCTTTGGTATGTCCGGCGGAACCGTGGTATCAGATGCTCGCCATCTCCTATGAGAAATAAATCGACGAAAGGAGCCAAAGGCAGAGGATTTATCAGTGTCAATATCCCGCCTGTAACAATTAGAGGTCCTGACCTTTTATCAGCAAAAGGTTCAATTCCCCATTTTATCAAGGCTTTAATGAAATTCAAAATATCCAGTTCATAAGAAATCGACAGCGCTAATATTTCTCCACTGACGGAAGCTGAAGGCCGTCCTGAATTATCCCAATATATCCTCTCCGCGCTGAATTCCGGCTGGGAATTGAAACAATGATAGACCGTCTGAAATCCCAGACTCGCCATAGCTGTCTGGTAACTGTTCGGATAAAACAGGCTGACTTTGAATCTGCCGGACTGATATTGATACAGGTGTCTTTCGCTTGAAGTCTTAGGCGTATGTGAAGACATTATTTTACTTAACTATTTTACCTCGATTCTGTGTAAACCAGTATCTGAACCGCAGATTAACGCAGATTTTCACTGATTGCGCAGATGCATATTCAATTAAAATATACAATTACACTAATATCAATGAATTTCAACATTATCAGAGAAAAAAATAAAATTATCAGCAACCGGGTGAATATTTTAAGCACATAACCCAGAATCCGGGTTTTAAATATTCACAGTGAATTTAGCGGATTGAGTAATTTAACTATCACTGAACCTATTTTGTTTCTTTTGTAATAATAACCCCCTTCGGATGAAGGGGGCTTGGAGGCATAAGCGCTTAATTAAGACATATATTCAAGGGATGTAGGGGCGAAGCATTTTTTGTAAGTGATTAATATTTTTATTGTTAACCTAAAATGCTTCGCCCTTACAAGAACATTCAATTCCGCTTATTTAAGCGCTTATGGGGCTTGGAGGTGCGCATGAAAGCGCTGAGGGTTATTAAAAATATTATCCAATTTAATATCTTCTTATCCTCTCAGTTCCCTACTTTTGAGCGGCGGATGAATGTCGGTATTTCAAGTTCATCAAGGCTAAAAGCCTCCACAGTGTTGGAATCCAGCCGATGTTCATCGACATTGCGGGGATATCTTTTACGATGGATAGAGGGGATATTATGGACTTCCTCGTCAGACGGCTGGAAGCTGGTGATCCTTTCTATTCCGGGTCTTATAATCTGCTTCCGGCCGTTTTCGTTGAATCCGGTAGCGATGACAGTGACATTGATCGAATCGTTCATGCTGGGATCGATGACGACGCCGAAGATAATATTGGCGTCATTGCCGGCGGCTTGGTAGATGATATCAGTGGCTTTGCCCACTTCATGAAGCGACAGGCTGGATCCGCCGGTGATATTGATGAGAACACCTTTAGCGCCTTTGATGTTGATTTCATCGAGCAAGGGGCTGGTGATGGCATTCTTCGCCGCTTCTACAGCGCGGTTACTGCCTTCGCCCTTACCGATCCCCATCAAAGCGTCTCCCATCTCCGACATCACCGTCTTCACATCGGCGAAATCGAGATTTATCAGTCCCGGTATGGTGATTAAATCGGATATTCCTTTGGTCGCCTGCAGTAAAACATCATCGGCTTTCTTGAATGCTTCCTGCAGAGGAGCGTCTTCAGGGACAATCTCCAATAACCGCTGATTGGGTATCACGATTAAAGTATCGATTTTCCCTTTTAATTCTTCGATACCAGCGGCAGCTCTCTGGTTGCGCTTAGCGCCTTCAAACATGAAGGGTTTGGTGACGACTCCGACCGTCAAAGCTCCGTTTTCACGGGCGATTTCCGCTATCACCGGCGCGGCTCCGGTGCCAGTCCCGCCGCCCATACCGGCGGTGATAAATACCATATCCGCACCGGATATAGCGTCAGCCACCGAGTCCCGGTCTTCTTCGATAGCTTGACGGCCGATTTCCGGATTAGCTCCGGCGCCTAATCCCTTGGTGATGTTACGGCCTATCTGGATTCTGCGGTCAGCCAAACTGGATTCCAATGCCTGCACATCGGTGTTCACCACTACGAAATCAACCCCGCTCATGCCGGAATTAATCATGTTGTTGACCGCATTTTTGCCCGCTCCGCCCACGCCGACCACCACAATCTCGGCGTGCTGTTCAAATCCGTCAGCCAATTCCAATTTGAATCGTTCACTCATCGGCTGCCCTCCTGTAATAAACTTCTTCCTTTCATACCGTACTCCTTAATGAATTGAGAAATGACTATACTGTTCGTGTTCATTTGTTGATACATTGAAAATATTTATTAGCTGTTAGCTGCTTTCTCATTCCCATGTTTCAGCGTGGGAATGAGAATTAGGTATGCATTCCCACGCTGGAGCGTGGGAACGAGAGGGAACGCCGCCATTCCCGCACAGGCGGGAATCCGGTATGGACAGAACATTGTTCTATCGTTGCGACAGTACCTTCTTACGGAAACGCAAGTGTGATCTGACGCTGCCAGGTCACATCCCGTTAAGCTGGGACAAGACCTGGCAGAACAATAATATTGTAGGGGCATCCCTTGCGGATGCCCTTGAAACTATTTTCATGCTTCATCGTGCACCGGCAGCGCATAGCGCGTTTAAGTGAAAAACTCATCCCACCAGCGTTTCATGCGGTTGAGGATTTTTTCAAAGACTTTGCTTTCATCGCCGAGGAAAGCATCGGTATCGCCGCCGAATTTCATTCCGTATAGAATCAGACCGACTCCGGTGGCGTAGACCGGGCTGTCTACCAAGCTGGTCAAACCGCTGACACCCAGCGATCCCCGTATCTGCACAGGGAATCCCAGCACTTCACCGGCGAGGATATCGGTGCCCGGCAGGAGTGCGCCTCCGCCGGTTAATATTAAACCCGCCGGCAGTTTCTGCTGATAATTAGCGCCGAGCATTCTGATGATTTCATCGCGGGCGAATTCAAATATCTCCCGCATCCGGAAATGGATAATTCCGGTCAGTTCCGAAGCGGCGATACTGCTGGCGGGACGGCTGCCGAATTTCGGTAATTTAATCTCTATATCCTCTTTCACCAATGATGGATGCGCCAAGCCGTGTTCGAGTTTCAATTTTTCAGCCTGATCCAGCGGTATGTTGAGTCCGATAGCTATATCTCTGGTGACTAACTGCCCACCGACCGCCAGCACATGAGTGTGTTTGATCACACCATCCTCGAAAATAGCGATATCGCTGGTGCCTCCGCCTAAATCTATCATCCCCACTCCCAATTCCCGCTCGTTCTCCTCTAATACCGCATAACTGGAAGCCAAGGGTTCTAACACCAAATCTCTGACCGTGATACCCGCTCTTTTCACACAGCGGTAGACATTCTGTGCGGAAGCGACCGCTCCGGTGATTATGTGAACATCCGCCTCAAGTCTCACACCGGCTTGTCCTACCGGATTTTTAATCCCTTTTTGGTCATCGACGATGAACTGCTGGACTATCACATGAATCACTTCCCTATCCATAGGCATGGACACCGCTTTCGCCGCTTCTACCACCCGGTCTACATCATCCTGGCGGATTTCATTCTGACTCACATTCCCGCCCCGGCGGGTGATGGCGATGACTCCGCGGGAATTGATACTGCGGATATGGTCGCCGGCTATTCCGGTATAAACCGCTGAGACCTCTGTGCCGGCCATCCTTTCAGCTTCCGCAACCGCTTTTTCAATAGTCGCCGCCGTCTGTTCAATATTTATCACCACACCGCGCCGCATCCCCTGAGCGGGATAACTGCTCACTCCTACAATCGAAGGAATACCGTCTTCGTCCACTTCGGCGATGATGCAGGAAACTTTGGTAGTTCCTAAATCTAATCCCACTATTTTTCGACTGCCTTGCATCACAGGATACCTCTTTAATTTTTTAAAATATGTCTGCAAGTCTGCAAGTTGTTAAGTCAATGGGGCAAGAAAAATCATTTTGCAATTCTTATAATTTTAAAATCCGTTATGCTAAGACTCGCACACATGAATAAAACACTATTTAGTAATATTGTTTCTCACGAATTTCCGTCTTTTTTCAATATCACCTGCCGGGAAAATCTTAGATCAATAATCGAATAAGCGCCGGGTTTCCAATCTGATTTTTCAAGAAGCGCCCATAATTTGATTAACTTATTCGCATATTGCCCGGCGCCGATTATGATTAATTGAGCGTTCTCCCCCATTAAAACCGCCAATTTACCTTGGTACATGGTGACTTCAGAGATGCGGGAATAGATAGCGGGGCTGAGAGTATAGGCCGCGGTTAGGAAATCGACAGCTTGTTTCATCTCCTTTTCTCCGCTGCGTAGTTTAGATATTATAGGGAGATCGAATACCTCGCCCGGACGCAGTTCCGCAGTGGTGTTGCCATCACAGTCCACACCGATCAATCTGCCGCCGCGGTTAAGCGCCGCTATCAATGACCGCTCTTCTACAACTAAATTCAAATGCGCCGGAAAGGAACGATATAATCTCGCCTTCTTAATCCAAGGCAGTCTTTCCACCCGCATTTCTAATGAATCCAATCCGACTCTGAAAATATTCTGCCCCAGCGCCGAATTTATGATAGTTGAGACCGATGTTTTATCCTGATATCTCAATCCCTTTATATTCACCTGCTTCACTGCGAAGGATTCCGTTTGTAAAGACCAGAACACTAATTTCCATAAAGCGAAACCACCGATTCCGATGAACAGCAGAAGCAGAACCGCGTTCCAGGGATTTTTCTTCCTGCGGCGTCTCATAGAAAAGCCTCAGGATTTTCCAGCTCTTCAGGAGTGAATCCTATCAGACGCTGTTCCAATTCCAGTTCTATTCCGTATTTCTCATATACCATTTTTTGCATTCTTTTCATTAATGTTAAAATTTCCAGAGCTTTAGCGCCGCCGCGGTTAATGATAAAATTGGCGTGTTTTTCCGATATCTGCGCTCCCCCTAATCTCATCCCTTTCAATCCCGCCCATTCTATGAACATTCCGGCGGGACCTGCGGAATTACGCTTAAATACTGATCCTGCAGAGGGATATTCCAGAGGCTGCTTGGCGGCGCGCATCCTCATTATTTCCACCGCCATCTTAGCGGGACCGACCCATTCGCCGGGTTGCAGTTCAAATTCTGCGGATAGTATAAATTTGTTTTCCAATCCGGGAGCGTTACGATAAGAAAAACCGATTTTATCTTTATCAAGCGCCATGAATTTTCCATTCTCGTCAAGGATTTCGACCCTTTTC
This sequence comes from bacterium, assembly GCA_016783645.1. Taxonomy (GTDB): domain Bacteria; phylum Electryoneota; class Tariuqbacteria; order Tariuqbacterales; family JADHWD01; genus JADHWD01. The sequence goes on along the minus strand of JADHWD010000002.1, from coordinate 20,988 downwards.
AATCTGTCGGATATTTCACTGCCGTAAGCGCCGGCGTTCATCATCAACGCCCCGCCGACAGTCCCCGGAATACCGGCTAATCGTTCTAATCCGCCTAAACCAGAGTTTATTGCGGCGCTTATCAGCGTTAAAAGTTCTATGCCGGAACCGCAGTGAACCTCCCCGTCTTCAATCTGCAAATCCAGACAGCATTCAGTCATAAGGATGACAGCGCCGTCGAAGCCTCTATCGGAGACCAATAAATTTGATCCTCCGCCGATGATATAATAATCCTCCGCTTCATCTTTCAGCAAGCGGATAATACTAACAAGCTCCTCTTTGTGTCGAGGAACTAAAATCCGCTTCGCGGGACCCCCTACGCGATAGGAAGTGAATTCACTCAATCTGCGTGATTCCGGATGCTCAATCTCATGAAAATCCTCTCCGTTTCTATCCCGCCTTTCCATCTCATCATCCCTTGTCAAATTCCTTGAGAATTCCGCACAATTCTTCACCGCTCTTCCATATATCACCGGCTCCCATAGTGATCACAATATCCCCTGGTTTCACCAATACGGCTAATTCTTTAGCGATAAAATCCTTATTTTCAATATATCTGACATCAGGATGACCCGCTTTCCGCGCCGCCTCCGCTATCAAAACGGTGGAGACACCCGGCAGCGGCTTTTCTCTGGCGGGATAGATGGGGGCTAATATCAGTATATCCGAATTCTTAAAAGATTTTCCGAAATCTTCATGAAAATCTCTGGTGCGGCTGTAAAGATGCGGCTGGAAAACCGCGATAATACGGCGGTCGAAACTATTCCTGACCGCTTCGAGAGTGACCGCCGTTTCGGTGGGATGATGAGCGTAATCATCGACCACCATCACCCCTCCGATTTCTCCTTTTATCTCAAATCGGCGCTTAACTCCAGTGAATTTCTTCAATCCCTCGACTATTTTTGTGAACGGTATGTCAAGTTCCAAAGCGGCGGCGGTCGCGGCTAAAGCGTTTTTTATGTTATGTCTGCCTAAAACAGCTAATTCCGCCCAGCCTAGTTCTTCATCCTTATTATATATCTGGAAGCGGGATTTCATCCCGGAGATTTCAATCCTGCCGCATCTGATATCCGCGTTTGAATCGAAGCCGTATGTAAGTTTAGGCCTGTCGATTAAAGGCAGTAAATCTCTGACCGCCGGTTCATCGATACATAGTATTACGGTGCCGAAAAAAGGTGTTTTATTGGCGAATTCGGCGAAGGCGCGTTTCAAATCATCCATATCGCTGTAGCAGTCAAGATGTTCCAGTTCCAAGGTTGTGATAACTGCGATGGTGGAAGTGAGTTTGAGAAAGGAGCGGTCGAATTCGTCAGCTTCCACCACTAAAAATTCACTCTTTCCCAAACGGGCGTTACTGCCGGTGACCGGCGATAAGCCTCCCACAATTACTGTTGGGTCCATCCCCGCATGCTCCAGCACCGTGCCGATCATGGAGGTAGTGGTAGTTTTTCCATGAGTGCCTGCCACCGCAATACCGAATTTCATCCTCATCAGTTCGGACAGCATTTCAGCCCGCCGGATGACAGGGATACCGCGCTGACGGGCGCATGCCACCTCCGAATTATCACCTGCCACTGCCGAGGAATATACTGCCACCTCTGCTTCACCAAGATTCTCCCCAGAATGCCCCTGATATATCCTGATACCCAATGATTCCAATCTATCGGTGACAGCTGTCTTCTGCAAGTCAGAACCCGTGATTTCAAAGCCCAGATTGTGCAGGATTTCAGCGATACCGCTCATACCAATCCCGCCAATCCCTATAAAATGGATTTTTCTGAATTTTCGGAATAACATTTAAGCCTGTAATCAATTTCCATACTGAAATATACGGAAATATTTTATTTTACCTTCTTAACCTGAATTACTCATAAATTAACTACGGATATACAGGATTTACAGGATTCAAAATTCAGTCACATTATAGCATTGTGAAGCGCATAACGCCGGGATTGAGACAATCCCGGATCCACAAGAAGAGCGCTCTCCGTGGAGGCAGAATTGCCTCAATCCTGCCTTGTCAAACAACTAAAATTTATTAAAATTCCAAGTCCGAATCTGAAAATTTAGACTATATAACTTTAAAAATAAAAGATTTATCCTGTTTATCTTGAAAATAGGGTTTAGGGGCTGGGGTCTATGGTTTAGTTCAATATGGTTCGACTCTCCGTAGTTGACACCATATACAATAATAACAATGTCTTAGTGTCATGCGGGGACGCATGACACCACACTTACATCCGGGAATGTAGGGGCGGCCCTTGCGGCCGCCCTTCCCCGAAGGGGAAAAATATGAATAGCCGTAGGTGAAACCTACGGAAGAAGAACATTAATCTTGACGACCCTGAAGGGGTCGAACTATTTTCATGTTAAGTTGTGCGCTGCCGGCGCATGAGGGTTTATCCTGTACATCCTTGTTAAATTCTTGAATTAATAAGGTTAGAAGTTCGGTTCAAAGCATTGAAAAAAATAAATTAAAATTAATGCTGTGACGACACTTAAAACTACTGTCAAGAGTAACTGCTTTTTTTCCCGCGGCTTCATCCGCCTTCTTCGCTTAGCCATTGAAAACCCTCCGATATATATAAGTATATAATATCAATAACAGCCGATTACTCGGTTATGAAACTGAATTCAGTATAAAGATTAGGTGTTTTCTATGCAAATAAGTCGTATGATCTCGACTCTGAAGAGGTCTTACTATTTTCCTGCTCCGCTATGCGTTGACGGCGCAATGGGGTTAAATCAACTCCGATGAATTCTATATCCGATAATGAGCATCTTTCCTCTCCGCTATTTCTATGATTCTCGCGGAAATCAATGCGGCGGCATCCGGATGATGAAACTCCTTTATTTTTTGGGACATTTTTTCAACCGCTTCTGAATCGCTGAATAATTCTTGTATAGTATTAAGCAATATTGCGCCGTTCAATTCTTTATCCAATAATAATTTTGCCGCGCCCGCTTCGGCTATCGGTTCAGCGTTGATTCTCTGGTGGTCTTCAGCGGCGTAAGGGAAGGGGATGAGAATTGCCGGTAATCCCACTGCGGCTAATTCAGCCAAAGTCATCGCGCCGGACCGGCATACCGCTAAATCCGCCGCTGAATATAATAGTCCTATATTATCGAAAAACTCCGCCGTTATCACATTGCGGGGCAGATTGATTTCCTGCCGGTTTCCCCGCCCGGTCTGCCATATCAGATTGTATTTTGTTGTGAGATCATCAATTATTTCCGAAACCGCATTATTGATACTTTTAGCGCCCTGACTGCCGCCGAAAACTAAAATAGTTTTCCGTCCGCTGTCAAGTCTTAACTCATTTAGCGCTTCACTCTTATTCAATTCTCCCAATCCGCTTCGGACCGGATTCCCGCTTAACCGGCAGTCCTTGTGTTTAGTGAAGTGTTTCGCGCTGTGCGGGAAGCTGTAAAACAGAGTATCCGCCCATCGCGCTCCGATTCTGGTGGTGATTCCCGGCAGGCTGTTCTGTTCATGAATTATCAAAGGTTTCCCTAAAATCTTCCCCGCCAGCATGAACGGGAGGCATACATATCCGCCGGTGGCAAGCAAAACATCCGGCTTGAATCTCAGCATGGCAGACAGGCATTGTATGATGGATACCTTGATTTTCAATGGAAGAAGAAGAACTTCCGGCTTCAGTTTCCGGGGATATCCTTTTATCCAGATTCTGTTTAGTTTATATCCGTTTGCGGGGACTATCCTCGCTTCCGGTCCGAAACTCGTACCGAAAAATTCAATATCCCGGACACCTCTGTTCCTTAGTTCCTGCGCCACCGCTAACGCCGGGAATAAGTGCCCGCCGGTCCCGCCGCCGGCGATATGGACGCGGATATTATTCAACTAATTGCCTGTAAGCTTCGATTAGAATAAAGATGTGGTGTCGACTCTCCGCAGCCGGCACAATTTATTTGTGTTTTAAGGAAATGCTGTCGACCGCAGAGGGTTGACAGCACATAAATATTCCGTTTTATTTTGGCAGTAAGTATTTCCCGCTGTTTTTATTAGGTTTAGCCGCAGGTTTTTTATAACGGCTGTCCTTTATCTTCACTCCCTGCTGGCGGGAGATATTGAGAAGAATCCCCACCATAGCGAGATTTATGATCAGGGAGCATCCTCCGTAAGACAAGAAGGGAAGCGGCAGCCCGGTGGCAGGCAGAATCCCGGTCACCACACAGAGGTTGACAAACGCGTAGAGCGTTATTGAAGTTGTCAATCCGGCGGCAAGTATAAAACCGAATTTGTCAGGAGCGTTTCGGGCGATTATTATACCGCGCCACGCTATCACTAAAAAGAGAATGATTGCGGCGCTGGTGCCGAGGAAACCGAATTCTTCGCCTAATATTGAGAAGACGAAGTCGCTGAAAGGCTCCGGGAGATAGAATTGTTTTTGGTTACTGCCGCCCAATCCTAATCCGATGATACCGCCGTCGCCCAAACCTATCAATGACTGTTTGACCTGATATCCCGTTTTTTCCGGATGCAGAAGGCTGTCCCGGTACTGTATTATCCGGTCCCATTGATAATGAGAATGAGCGATTTTATACCATATAACAGGAATAAGCAGAAAGCCTGTGCAAAGGAGATGCCGCATCTTTGCGCCGCCGATATATAAAACCGCCAGGGAAATCGCAGTGAACATCATACTGGTGGATAAATCCGGCTGGAATATGATCAATCCTGCGATTCCCAGAATGATTATCAATCTTTTAAGATATCCGCCCCAATTATCCAATTCCTCTCCCCAATATGAAACCGATGAAGCGAGATATATAATCACAGCGAATCTTGCCAGTTCAGAAGGGCGGAAGCTGATACCAAAGATTATAATAGCCCTGCGGGCGCCTTTGACCTCCTCCACCGCGCCGGGAATAAGGATGTAGATTAAAGCGGCGAGAGATACGATGAGCAGTAAATGTCCCGCATATTTCAACTTACGATAATTCAAACGGCTTAAAATTAGCAGAAACACAACTCCGATTATCACCCTGATAAACTGCAGATAGAGATAATATGCGCTGTTGTTCTTAAGTTCATAAGCGCGTGCAGAACTGGCGGTGAATATTATCACCAAGCTGGCGGTCACTAGGATAATCACCACAGCGATTAAAATTGGGTCCGCCACCCCTTTCATGGCGGACTTAAATCTGTCTGAATAATTCCTGACTGGCAAAAATATCTCCTATGAACAGGAGGTCGGACTTTAGTCCGACATTTTAGTGTTTAACTGTATTGATATGATAGATTAGTTCAATTTTCAACTTATAATTTGGTAGGTTGGGGGCTTGTCCCCCAACAAATTATACGGGGGGATAAACCCCCCGCCTACCAAGAAGACCTCAAATAAATACAATATTGGAACTAATCTTAAATATCATTACCTTTAACTTTTATGAACAGACTAAAGTCTGTTCTCCTGAATCCGCTGTAAAGCGGATGAACAATCATATTTAATTTAAGTTATTAAATAACTATGGTTTCCGAATAGCCTTTGCCGTTTCGGAATGACATTTGCTATTATCGGGCACACTGTCAGGACTCTGTACTCAAGGCTCAAGAAAGACGAAATTCTGTTATAAATCATTGACCAATTCTTTAAATACTCTCCCCCGGTGTTCAAAATCATCGTACATATCGAAAGATGCGCACATGGGTGACAGCAGAACATTATCTCCGCTCACAGCGTTAGCGAGGGCGGTGTTCACCGCTTCTTTCATATCCGACGCTCTTTTGACTATTGTGATCGATGATAATTCATTTTCAATCTGCTCTGCGGTCTCGCCAATGGCGATTATTAATCTTACTTTCTTGCTGATTAAATCCGATGCATCTGCGAAACTATCACCTTTGCCTCGTCCGCCGGCGATTAATATTATGGGAGCATCGATACTTTGCAAAGCCGTGATCCCGGATGCCACATTGGTGGCTTTTGAGTCGTTGCAGAACCTTACACCATGATACTCCCGCACAAATTCCTGACGGTGTTCCAGTCCTTTGAAAGTTTTCAATCCTTCAGCGATTGATTTCGCTGATATTCCGTAGGCCCAGCCTGCCGCAGAAGCGGCTAAGGCGTTTTCAATATTATGACGGCCCTTTATTAACATCTCATCCGCCGGCAGTATTTCTTCGGATTCTCCGCTGCCGGACATAATAGTGATTATTTTATCACGCAATACCGCTCCGCTGGCGCCGGATATATCGAATGGGAGCAGGCGCGATACGGCGCGGGAGCAGTATTCTGCCGTTATCTTATCGGAGGCGTTATATACAAGCCAATCCTGAGCGTTCTGATTGGAAAATATGCGGGCTTTCATGCTGGCATAGTTCGTCATGCTCCCATGCCTGCCAAGATGATCGGGTGTAAGGTTGAGCCAGACTGCCACATGGGGATGAAAAGTATCGATTGTCTCCAGCTGGTAGCTCGACACTTCAATAACCGCCGCCTCAAACCGCTCATCCGCCACTTCCGAAAAGGGTAATCCTATATTGCCCGCCGCCGAACATGCCACACCCGCTGTTTTCAGTATATGCCCTGTCAAAGCCGTAGTGGTGCTCTTGCCATTTGTACCGGTGACCGCTATTATTTTGCCGGAAAAAAAGTAAGAGGCGGTTTCCAATTCGCCGATGACTTTTATACCTTTCGATTGAGCCTTTCTGACCAGCCAATGATCCAAGGAAACGCCGGGAGATACTATCAGTAAATCAGCATCATCGAGCGGGAATGATATGTCTATGGGAGCATGGATCATCACACCCTGAGATATTAGTTCTTCAACAGGTGTCTTAAGTCTATCGGCTGGCGCATCATCTACACCGATAACATTGATGCCGTGACGGTTCAATAGGCGGCTGACCGCAGAGCCGGATCGGCCCATACCCATGACGACCGCAGTTCGTATGTTATCAAGATTTTTCAGATATTTACTTTAAAAATAGGGTTTAGGATTCAATTCAACGTGGTGTCGACTCTCTATAGTAGATATCATATATAATAATAACAATACCTTAGTGTCATGCGGGGACGCATGACACCACAATTACATCCGGGAATGTAGGGGCGGCCCTTGCGGCCGCCCTTGAGGCTATTTTCATGCTTCGTTGCGCCGGCTTGCCGGCATGAGGGTTTCTCTAATGCGTTGCTTCATCTTATCTTGAATGTCGTCAGGCTGATTAGCACTAAAAGTATTTCAACAATCCAGAATCTGACAACAACCCTGCTTTCGGGCCATCCCAGTAATTCAAAATGATGGTGCAGAGGCGTCATGAGGAATATCCGCCTGCCTTCGCCGAATTTTTTGCGCGTGTATTTGAAATAAGTGGTCTGAATGAGCACGGAAGCTGCTTCCGCCGCGAATACGCCGCCGATGATTATGAGTAAAAGTTCCTTCTTTATTAGGATGAACATCATTCCTAAAGCGCTGCCGATAGCCAGACTGCCGGTGTCCCCCATGAACACTTCGGCGGGATAGGTATTGTACCACAAAAATCCCAAAGCCGCACCCAGAAGCGCCGCCGCAAACACGGTCAACTCACCGGAACCATGGAGGTAGATGATATTAAGATAATCGCTATACTGCACATTTCCCGTGATATAGCACATTACCGCTAAAGCTACGGTGATGATCCCCACTAATCCAATCGCTAATCCGTCGAGCCCGTCGCTTAAGTTCACACCGTTGGAAGTGGCGGTCAAGACAAAAATAATCATCGGAATATAAAATAATCCAAAATCGATCAGTGTATCCTTCAAAAACGGCATGGTGGTGGCATTGATATAGCGGGCGAAATTGGGCGATAAATCCTCGGCGAAAAGAACAATAATCCCTCCCGCTATCAGCCCCAGTAATACCTGCCCGGCAAGTTTGTACTTAGCGATTAATCCCTTTTTCTTTTTCATCCGCACTTTGAGATAATCATCGGCGAATCCGACAGCGCCCATCCATAACAGCGCCAACAGAGTCAGCCATACATACAGATTGTCAAGTTTGGCGAATAATAAAGTAGGTATAACTGTGGCAGCGATTATTATCAATCCTCCCATAGTCGGGGTTCCGGCTTTCTTTTGGTGTGTGGCGGGACCATCGGAACGGATCTCTTCACCGAATTGATGGTTTTTCAAGAATCTGATTATCCGGGGACCGATAATGAAGCTGAATAACAGCGCCGCTAAAGCCGCAAATCCCGCCCTGAAGGTGATATATCTCAGGATATTTAATCCGGAAATATATTCTTTCAAGGGATATAGAAGGTGATAAAACAATAGGAACTTCCTTGTCCGATATTGTGTTCCCGGCAGGTTTCAAGGGCTAAGCCCGTAACCTGTTGGGGATATGATGTTATTGAATGAAGGGCAGACACATTGGTCTGCCCCTACAAATATATATCCAATATTGTAGGGGCGACCCTTGCGGTCGCCCTAGAGACTATTTCATGTCTCGTTGCGCGCCGCCGGCGCATTAGGATTTATCATCTTCAACACTTCATTCATGACATGTTCTATCCGGTTTGCCCTCGAACCCTTGAAGAGAACTATATCCCCCTCCCGCAGATATTTAACTATCTCGTGCGTCATCTCATCTTTATCGGAACAATAACAGGCGCCTTCGATTTTTGAGAACGCTTCACCGCAGGTGAACCATTTATCGAAATCTAACTCTTGTAACAGCTTGACCGCCGCTTTATGTTCCATCTCTTCGTAATTTCCCAACTCCCGCATATCTCCCAGCGCGGCGATTTTCCGGCCGGCTTTTAAACCTGAAATATACTGTAGAGCCGCTTTAAGAGACGAAGGATTGGAGTTGTAGGTGTCATCGTAGATTATAATCCCTTCCTTTACAATACGGCGCATTCTGCCGGGCAAGCCTTCGAATTTGGCGAGCGCATCGGCGATATTTTCGGTTTCCACACCCCAGAAATGCCCGACAGCGGCGGCGGATACGGCGTGAATCATCATAAAAGGCGGGAACGGGAATTTATAATCATTATTTAACAGATTGAATCCATCGGAAGTCTCCGCTGCGCGGTACAGCCGGGCGAATCCTTTCCCCGCCGGCGGAAGGCCGAAACCATAGCCAAGACGATGCGGCAGGATATCCGATTGGCCTACTATATATGCGTCATCGAAATTGACAAATCCCAGTTTCGGTCCTATTAATCCCCGGAACAGCTCGCCTTTAGCCTCCGCTACTCCTTTGAGAGTGGTGAACCCCGCCATATGCGCCCTGCCCACCATCGTTATTAATCCGGCTGAAGGGCGGGCGATTTCGCATAATTCGGCGATTTCGCCCGGATGATTCGCGCCCATCTCAATTACAGCTATTTCCAACTTATCATTCAATAAATTAAGTGTGAAAGGGACTCCGATATGATTATTGTAGCTTGCCTGACTGCGGATTACCCGGTATTTTTTGGATAAAACTTGATATAACAGTTCTTTAACGGTGGTCTTTCCACAGCTTCCGGTCAATGCGAATACTTTGCCCTTGAATTTACTGCGGGCGAGACTTCCGTAAGCCGCCAGGGCTTTTTCAATATTGGATACTACGATGATGGGACTGCCTGAAGGCAGTTTATCCGCCCATCTGCGGTTCACGACCACCGCTCCGGCTCTTTTTTCAAGCGCGTCTCCGGCGAATTCACAGCCGTCTCTTGTCCCTTTAAGTCCCCAGAAGATTTCGCCCGGGGATATATTACGGCTGTCGTTGGAGAATGCGGGAATTTCCATCGTAGGATTGACACTGCGGAGTTCCCAGCCCAATTCGCGCGCCGCTTCTCCGATTTTCACGCGCCGAACCTCAACGCTGATTCTGTTATCATGAATTCGGGAATCCGCTCAAAATCCGCCTCCTCAAATGGATTTTCCAAATTGGAATTTACACTGATGGGAACGGAAAAGGTGGTCTTACAGATTGTGCAGTTGAATAGAGATATGTACTCGTTACGGAGGGGATTATATTGCACCCCTATGAACTTTCCTGCGGTATGTCCGCAGGGTTTTTCATTGGTCATGAGTCTTCCTTGAGTCTATATGTTGAAAATATTTTATTCGATTTTATGGTGGTGTCCTAATATAATTGTTATGGTAGGCGGGGGGTTTATCCCCCCGCACAATTTGTCGGGGGACAAGCCCCCGACCTACCTAGCCACTCTTCGATGATTTCGCAGTCATCGAAGTGATAAAAGACGCCGTTGATTTCCTGATAATCTTCATGTCCTTTGCCTGCGATGATGACGGTATCACCTTTTTCGCACCGATTCATAGCTTCGATTATCGCATCTCTCCTATCTGGGATTGTAAGCACACGGTTTCTTTCTTTAATACCCTTCAGGATTTCATTAATGATTTCAGCGGGATTTTCACTGCGGGGATTGTCGCTGGTGATATACACCATATCCGCGGCTTTTTCAGCGGCGGCGCCCATCAAAGGTCTTTTCGCTTTATCCCTGTCCCCGCCGCATCCGAACACTAAATGAAGTTTTCCCGCGGTTAAGGGTTTAACTGTCTGCAGTAAGCGTTCCAAAGCCTGAGGCGTATGCGCATAATCAGTGAAAGCTGTGAAACCGCCGCAGTCAATTCTTTGAAACCGCCCTTTCACTCCGGAGAAAGAGACTAACTTTTTCACAATTTCTTCCGCTTCACATCCGGCGCAGTGAGCGGCTGAAACCGCCGCTGCGCTATTGGAAGCTCCCGGAAATCCGATTAAGGGTACTCTGATTGTCAATTCCTTGCCGGAAAATCTGTACCGCATCAGATTCCCCATTATATCGCTTTCGAGAATTTCATAATATAAATCAGCGCCTTCATCCTGCATGGAGAAACAGTATTTTTTAGCTTGGACATCTTTCAGGATACGCTTCCCATAGGGATCATCAATATTAATAACGGCGCAGGCCGCAGGTTTCAAGTTTTTAAATAATTGTAGTTTGGCTTGAAAATAATCCTCCATATCCGAATGAAAATCGAGATGATCATGCGCCAGGTTGGTGAAGACCGCGATATCGAAATCGAGTTCTTCGACTCGTTTAAGCGCTAACGCATGTGACGACACTTCCATGACCACTGACGCCGCTCCTTCATCCGCCATCTCACGCAGAGTGCGGTTAATATCCACCGCTTCGGGAGTGGTGCGGACAGCTTTGGATATTCGATTTTCAAATATATTTCCCACCGTGCCTATAATCCCCGTTTTTCCGCGGTGATTAAGTATATGCCGGAGAATGTGGCAGGCGGAAGTCTTCCCGTCAGTGCCGGTTATTCCACATAACAGTAAATCTTTTGAAGGATGATGGTAAAAATTACATGCGGACAGCGCCATTGCGGTTCGGCAGTCAGCGGTTCTGACACGGTATCCTTCAGCTCTGTCATTCCATTTATCCTCCTGAACCACTGCGGCGCAGCCCTTTTTTAAGGCGTCATCGATATATTTATGACCGTCAGTCTTGTATCCTTTTACAGCGAAGAATAAATCACCGGGTTGAATCCGCCGGGAATCATAGGCTAATCCGGTTATCTCTATGTCATCGGTGAATCCGGAAGTCTCCAATACTTCCACACCGGAAAGAACATTGCTGAGCTTCAATAAGTATCCTTCTCTTGAAATAGCTATCAGTTGTCAGCTGTTAGCTGTTAGTTATATACAGAATAGCAGGCCGGTTTATCCGAAACCGGTTAATGCTGGCAGGTCACACCCGCCTGCGGCGAGCAAGACCTGCCAGAACAGGTTAAATTTGCGATATTATAATGAGCGACATTAATTATAATCATTAAATAATCCCCCCTGCCCCCCTTTAGTAAAGGGGGGGTTAGGTTTCCCCCTTTTTTAAAGGGGGACTAAGGGCATAAGTGCTTAACTAAGACTTATTTTCACGGAATGTAGGGGCGAAGCAATTTTAGTTAACAATAAAAATATTAATCACTTAAAAATAATTGCTTCGCCCTTAAAAACAATCAATTCCGCTTATTTAAGCGCTTAAGCGCCTAAGGAGGATTATATTCATTGTAAAACAATCTATCGAACACGCTATAATGTCGATTATTTTAGCTCACTGCTTGAATCTTTTGACTCGCAATTAGAGCATGCAATTGAGTGTACAAAATTTGCCGCTGAAATCGGCGGATTTAACTACTCCCGAACCATTCACTCTGACTTCATATCCCATAGCGGTCAATCGTTTGACAGCTGTGCGGAGCGTCATACCGACGACATCGTGAGCGTTCTCATATTTTCCAGCGTACACCGTTAAAGTATCACCTTTCATAAACATAGCTCCCGGCGGTGGCTGCTGGCTTGTGATTTTAGCTCCGTCTCCGAGAAGCACACATTTGATACCGGCCTCTTTAGCGGCGGCTAAAGCGCTCTCAGGCGGCAGCGTCAGCATGTTAGGTGTTTTCATCTCTTCGATCTCAAACCTGCGTAATCCGCAAAGAGGTCCTTGTTTCAACCTTTCATTTGAGATTAACAGAGGGACAATCTTTTCGATGATTTTTCGGAACTGAGGCGCCGCCACTGTGGAGGCGTAATATGCTTTCTGCGGTTCTTCCAGAACTACCATACAGAGCACCCGCGGTTCATCGAGGGTGAATCCGATGAAGGAGCTGATGAACCGTTCATGGCTGTAACCCTCGGTGCGGGAAATAGGAACCTGAGCGGTGCCGGTTTTACCGGCGATAACCATCCCCTCTATCTTGGCGGCGGTTCCGGATCCCTCATTGACGACTTTTACCAGAATATCTGTGAGGGTATGGGCGGTTTCGGTGGACATCACCCGGCGGACAGTGGTGGGTTTTATCATGAATATTTCGCCTTCGGCGTTCTCGATAGCGCGCACTATCCGGGGCTTGAACATCAATCCATCGTTAGCGACGGCGGAATAGGCGGCGGCAAGCTGTAACGCGCTGACCGACACTCCCTGACCATAACCTATAGTCGCCGCCAAATAATCGTCCCATTCCGACGGCTGGGATAAAATTCCCCGCGCTTCACCGGGCAGTTCGATCCCGGTAGGACATCCGAATCCCAAATCCCGCGCCGCATGATATAATTCATTACGGCCCACCATCTGAGCGATTTTAGCGATGCCTATGTTAGACGATTTGACGATGATCTCTTCGAAGTTTAAAATTTTATAGGGTTTGACATCTTTGATGGTATGGCTTCCAATCCGGTAACGCCCGTTTTCGCAGTCGACTTTATAATCCAGCGGTATACCTTTCAGCAAAGCGGCTAACGCAGGCACTAATTTAAAAGTGGAACCGGGTTCGTAGATATTGACTACAGGCTTGATACGCTTATGATCATTAGTTGAGTTTGCGGGATTATTAGGGTCGCTTAAAGGGGTGGAAACCATGGATAATATCTCGCCGGTGCGGGGGAGCATCACTATCGCCATCCCCCCTTTGGCATCATATCCGGCGACAGCTTCATTCAGAACGCTAAGAACAATCTCCTGCACCGCGCAGTCGAAGGTGGTGTAGATATTGCATCCCGGCACCGGTTCCTGCCGCGCACCGTTCAGATTACCGTATATTCTGCCGAATCCGTCTTCCACCGTCATCTCATAACCCGGCGCGCTCTCCAGTTTGTTATTGAAAATTTCCTCTATACCGGCGATACCTTCGCAATCGCGGTTGACGAATCCCAAAGCTTTGGGTGTGGCGGCGCCATTGGGATATAATCTGCGGGTCTCACACTGCTGAATCAAACCGTTCACGGAACTCAATCTGCCGGCTTTATCGGCATCCGTCTGCCGTTCCAGCCAGATGAAAGGTGAATCGGTCCGCATACGGTCAAGATAGTAATTGCGGCTGCGGCCGGTCACTTTGGATATATTCGATGCCAGACTGTATTTATCTTTCACCTCCGACGGCCGCACTCCGAAAGAGTAACTACGGGGGATATTGAGAGCCAGCGCCGCGCCGTGACGGTCGAGTATCCTGCCCCGGGGCAGTTTTATCTCCATACGGTCCCCGCGCTGATTCACCGCAAGTTCATGGTAATGGCCATGAAGTAATACCTGTAACTGAAACAGCCGAGCCCACACTGCGAAACTCAGAATGATAAATAGAGCGGAAAGAAGCCATAGTCTGCCCCGGTTCATGTACGAAGGACGCTCTTCTCGTAATCCGCTTTTTTTACGCCGCTGTCTGCGCATAAAATGTCATTGGATAATTAGTGATGATCAATATTTACTTTGAAAATAGGGTCTAGGGGCTGATGTTTAGGGTCTAGTACCTTGTTCTGGCAGGTCTTGCGCGCTGACAGCGGGTGTGACCTGCCAGTATTCCCCGGTTTCGGAGAAACCGGATTGCCATTTATGGAGTCGGGATTGTCTCAATCCCGACATATCAATTAGTGTCATGCGGGGACGCATGACACCACAAATATCAGGGAATGTAGGGGCGGCCCTTGCGGCCGCCCTTCCCCGAAGGGGAAAAACATGAATAGCAGGAGGTGAAACCTACGGAAGTAGAACATTAATCCTGACGACCCTGAAGGGGTCGCACTATTTTCATGCTTGGTGGCGCGCCGCCGGCGCACGAGAGTTTACTCTGAAAATAAATATGCAGGATTGTAGGGACACGCTATAGCGTGTCCCTACAAAATCGCATATATTGTGGTGTCGACTCCCCGCAGTCGACACCATATATAATAATAACAGTGTATTAGTGTCATGCGGGGACGGGTGAGGGATTATACATAATATCAAACAGTGTTAATCAGCATTATTATTTGTGGAAGATGCTTGATACTCCCGGAAAAATTCATGCGGCAGATCATTCAACGACAAATTGACGATGCGGGGGCGGTTAGTGGAAATGTTGAATCCCATCGCTTTCGCCTTCTCCAATATTACCGGGAAGGAAGTTTCTTTATCACAGACAATTTTCACTTCGATCAGTTCGGCTTTAAGATTATAATTTTGTTCATTCAGTTTCTGCCGGAGGCGGTAGGCTTCATCCAGCGCCGCTTTCTTCCAGACAAATCCCAATGCGATACCGCCTATCAGCAAACAAAAAACCAGAGTCTTTCGCAGCGAGAACGCTCCGGTTTCCTTGTCTTTTTTTATCTTCCCGCTTTTAACCACTTTACCGCTTTACTACTCAACTACTTAACTACTTAACCGCTTAACTGTTAAATTCTTTCGCCAGCCCTCATCTTGGCGCTTCTTGAACGGGGATTGTTCACTTTTTCCAATTCCGAAGGGGTCACCGGTTTTTTGGTGATAATTTTGAACTGCGCTCGATGTCCGCATCCGCATTGCGGAGCTTCGGGCGGGCAGATACAATCGGAAGATTCCCGTTTCAGAAAATTCTTGACTATCCTGTCTTCCAGCGAGTGATAAGAGAGCGTTGCCAGTCTTCCGCCTGGTTTTAGTAATGATGATGAAGCCTCCAGGAAAGCCTGCAGATTTTCCAATTCGCGGTTGACAGCGATTCTGAAACTTTGGAATACCCGGGCAAGTATTTTATCCCTGTTCCCCCGCGGGGCGGTTTTGCAGATAATTCCGGCTAATTGAGTAGTAGCCACAGGTTTACAGGATTTTATCGCTTTTGCTATCCGGACAGCTCCGCGCTGTTCGCCGTATCGAGCGATTATCTCCGCCAGTTGTTGTGCGGAACTATTCCGGATTAAATCTAAAGCTGTGTAAGAACTGCGGGAGTCGAATCTCATATCCAAAGGCGCATCGAAGCGGTAGGAAAATCCCTTAAGAGGACTATCTAACTGAAGGCTGGATAATCCTAAATCCGCAGTCATCCCATCTAATTTTGAAATACCTAATTGTGAGAGAATTATCTTACAATCGCTGAAATTACCGTGTACCAAGGAGATACGGGAATCTTTCCCTAATTCCGCTTCCACTATCTTCAGCGCCTCTTCATCGAGATCTATTGAGATCAACCGCCCATTCTCATTCAGTGAATCCAAAATCGCCCGGCTGCAGCCGCCGGTCCCCACGGTAGCGTCCAAGTACACTCCGGCGGGTTTGACAGCTAATAACTTAATAGTTTCATTAAGCATCACCGTAGAGTGCGGCGCTGTTACTTCCATTATTCAGTTTAAGATTTTATTATTGTTCAAGAAAGCAAATTGACTGAAGTGACATAAGGGGACAGAATCAAATACAACTGTTGTCAGAAGATGTGTATATCAAACAACTATAAAATAAATGCTTAATTCACTGTCCTTCGGGATCTTCACTCTTTTGGTCAGAATTCTGTGAAGGCGGTTGATTAGTATTCGGTTTAGGATTTTGGGATGCCGGCGGTTTATCAGGTCCTTTGTAAGGCTGTTCCGGGTAACCTCCGGTTAGCATCGGAGGCTGCCCGGGCATATAATTGTAAGGATAATAAGGATGATAACCCGGCGGGTAATATGGATAGACCGGCGGATATTGAGGATATCCCTGCTGATTGGGAACGGGCATTGACGCTGGATTATACGGGGGAGGATATAACCCGGGTGAATCCGCCGCCGCTTGATTCATGGCTGAAAGACCGGAAGCGAAACTGGCGGCTTTCTTCTTATATACACCGTCATCATGACCCACAAATTCATCGCAGATATCGGGATTCCATAACTCGATTCGATTGCGGTTGCCGATAATTTTCACTTCCTTGCTGATCCTGGAATAGCGGAGCAGAATCTTGGGGACAGGTATCCTTCCCTGCTTATCCATCTGGACTTCATTAGCGTCCCTCAAGCACCAGATGGCGAATTTACGGTCTTCTTCCTGATCCGAGGCGAAAGTGTTGCGGTATCGATAGATGAAATGGTACCAGTAGTTGGCGGGATACATGTAGAGGCAGGTTTCAAATCCTTTGGTGATTACAAAACTGTCACCGGATTCAGGAGGAAGTTCTTTACGCCAGCGTGAAGGAATGTTGATTCGATCCTTGTTGTCCAGCGTATAAAGGAAGTTTCCGATGAATAATATGTCTTCTTGGCCCTGCAATTAACCCACAATACCCTACTTTATGCAACTCTAACCCACAAAAATCTAAAAAAATATTTTGATAATGTCAAGTAATTTCGCAGTATTTTTAAAGTATTTTATCTAATATTTTACTTTAATTATTATATACTGTTGTTTTATAGTAACTTATGCTGATAAAAAAATTTTAAAAAAACATTCCCGCGGGCGTTATTCAGTAAGTGGGTGTCAATTCCTATAAAATATAGCATTTTCAAGAAATAAACGCAAATATTCTTGTGAATTTATTGTTTTATGGGTTACCATTATAAATATTTAATGTTAATTCCCCAAATCCATAGCATTGCTATGCTGACAGGCGTCCCCGCCTGATAGAGATACGATTCCGATATTTGTGGTGCGCCGGCGGTACATGGGTGTTCTAACGCTATAACCGCTTTATCCGATCCCGGGTCAAACTCCCCTCACCCGCAGACATCACCCGGTTTCATGTTTTGGCTCACTGCTTGCCTTTTTTATGAGCGGAAAAGCGTGATTCCGGA
Organism: bacterium; assembly: GCA_016783645.1. Lineage (GTDB taxonomy): Bacteria > Electryoneota > Tariuqbacteria > Tariuqbacterales > JADHWD01 > JADHWD01. Next base: position 3,456 of record JADHWD010000002.1, on the reverse strand, counting down.
GCCGAGAATATGGAAGCGGTTCATATATGCTGTAATATCAAACACATAAGGTTTGTCAATATACCCGCATGAATATTCTCATAGGCAATAACTTCCGGAAGGTCTCGATTCCGAAGTCTATTTTTTCCTATCATCAAAACCGAAAAGACAGAACATTAATAGATTGGCGGTGAAATCTTTGTTCCCAAACTGCCCAGTATGCGGATAGTGGATTTAGCGATGGCGATAGCCCCGGAATGCCGCCATGAAGTGGTGGGAATCCGCCTCGGTGAGAAACTGCATGAAGTGCTGTTAACGGAGGATGAATCCCGCCGGGCACTGGAATTCGATGATTTCTATGTAGTTAGACCAGATAATCGGTTGCACGAATGGGACGAGGATTTCCTTGAAGGCGGCCGGCCGGTTCCTCAAGGATTCCATTACAGCAGCGACAATAACGTATGGTGGTTCACCGATGAAGATTATTGGCGTTTAGAATCAGAGGTAAAAGATGAAAAGGAACTTCATCCCCTACGGGAAGCAGTTTGTTGATAAAGCTGATATAATGGCGGTAGTGGAAGTCCTAAGAGGTGACTGGCTGACCACTGGACCAATGGTGGAGACCTTCGAGCGGGAGATATCCGAGTATGTCGGCGTCAAACATGCGATAGCGGTTTCCAGCGGCACTGCGGCTTTGCATACAGCGATGTTCGCAGCGGGGATTGAACCTGGTGATGAAGTGATAGTCCCGCCTATCACTTTCGCCGCCACCGCCAACGCAGTGGTCTATATGGGCGGGATACCGCTGTTCGCCGATGTCCAGCCGGATACACTGCTGATTGATCCGGAATTGGTAGAATCTAAAATAACGCCCCATACCCGGGCGATTATAGCGGTCGATTACGCCGGTCATCCGGCTGATTATGATGAACTCCGGAGAATCGCCGATGAATACGGCTTATTATTAATTTCGGACGCCTGCCATTCTTTAGGCGCGGAATACAAAGGGAAGAAATGCGGATGTTTGGCGGATATCACCGTCTTCAGCTTTCATCCGGTGAAACATATCACCGCTGGTGAAGGAGGGATGGCAGTTACGAATGATGATAAATTAGCGGAACGGGCTCGAAGATTCCGTAACCATGGGATCGACTCTGATTTTCACAAACGGGCTTCGCAGGGATCCTGGTATTATGAAATGGTGGATTTAGGCTATAATTACCGATTGACCGATATTCAATGCGCTTTGGGCCGAAGCCAACTCCACAAGCTGGATTCTTTTATAGCCAATCGCAGGATGATTGCGAAAATATACAATCGCGAATTCCTCGAGCTTGAGGGGATTTCACCCTTGAATGTGAAATCATCCGTGCGGCACGCTTATCATTTATATGTGATTCAACTGAATTTAGATGAGCTCGATGCGGATAGAGGGCAGATATTCACTGAACTGCGGGAAGCGGGAATAGGAGTGAATGTCCATTATATACCGGTGCATCTGCATCCATATTACCGGAATAGATTCCGCACCGGGTACGGATTATGTCCGGCGGCGGAAGCGGCTTATGAAAGGATAATCAGCCTTCCGATATTTCCTTCGCTTACATTAAAAGATATTGAATTTGTGATAGAACAAATGCGGAAAGTTGTCCGAAAACACAGCGCGGTATTTGCCCTTTAATTAAATTATGGTACATTACATAGTTTAATTCAGCGATTTAAAATGCCGGATATTTCTCACAATGTAATTATTCCCGCTGAACTGCCTTCACGCCGGGGATTGCAGAATCAGTATTTGAGAAGCGAATGAGAATATTGATACGCGCGGATGCGGACAGCCGCATAGGTTCAGGACATATTATGCGCTGCTTAGCTTTAGCGGAAGCGGCGCTGAAACGCGGCGGATATGCGCACCTGCTCACCGGAGCCGATTCCCAAATTCCCGAAGATAGGTTCGGAAGGGAGGGGATTGAAGTGCACCGAATTGAATCGGAACTCGGAAGCGCCGATGACGCTTACGAGACAGTCGAATTTTCCCGCTGGCGCAATGTCGATTGGATAGTCATCGATGGTTATCATTTTAACAGCGCTTACCGCAAGGAAGTCAAACTGGCTGGTAAAAAAGTGCTCGCTATTGACGATGACAATTGTAATAAAAAATATCACGCCGATATAATTTTAAATCAGAATCCTCACGCCAATGAAACTCTTTACCGGCCGGACAATCCCGCCGCATCGCTGTTATTAGGCAGTGAATATATTTTATTGCGGAATGAATTCATAAAATGGCTGGGATGGACGCGTTATAATCCGTCGAAAGCGGAAAATCTGCTTATCACTATGGGCGGCGCTGATATAGAAAACGCCGCATTAATCGCCCTGAAAGGTGTGAAACCGTTAATCAATAACGGATTTAAAGCTCAAATAGTTGTCGGCCGAAGTAATATTCATTATGATGAACTGGCGGAATTTATCAAGCGTGAAATGAAGGGAATTGATATATACCGCGGTATAAAAGACATGTCGATGTTGATGACCAATGCGGATATAGCGGTCACCGCCGCCGGTATAACACTATATGAAGCGGCTTTTTTAGGATTACCCTGCGCCGCTATGGTGCTGTCTGATAATCAATATCCCATCGCTGACAGCATGAGCAGATTAGGAGCGGCGGTTAATCTGGGATGGTACAACACTATTGAACCCGAAGAGATCGGCTGGATGATGAGTCGTTTATCAGCCGATGAGTTCAAAAGGCGCAGGATGTGCGCCAGCGGACGGGAGATTGTGGATGGACTCGGCAGAGAAAGAGCGCTGGCGCGTATGGCGGATTTCATGAGGCGTTAGATGAAAATACTAGCCAAAGATATTTGAAATTTGATATGTGATATTTGAAATTTGATTTTAGGCTCTGGGCTTAAAGCTCAAGGCTCAAGACTCAAGGAAAATAGAATCATATATCATTATGAATTACAAATACTTACAGAAATGTAAGAGATGGACTCCTACATTGGATGTGTAAGTATCTATACTTGGGGAATAATTGGGTAGGCTGGAAAATTTGGTGGTGTCGGTTAATTGTTGATATTGTTTCTCAATCTGTAAATAATCCCCATAACGCCGTCATTCCGGCTTGTCCGGAATCGATTCCCGACATGTCCGCTGTACAGCGGACGAAAGCCTTGTGGCAATCTCCTGTTTTAAATCGAACAAATGTTGAATGTCAATACACCTAACTTAATTGAGATCGTTAAATCTACTCCCACGCTAACCTAAATATCATACTAGTGTCGTGTCATATTTGCATTTACGCATATAATATGTTGGTAATTGTTTATCATTTCGGAAATGTTCGACCCCTTCAGGGTCGATGAATGTGGCTTTCTTTTCCGTAGGTTTCACCTACGGCTATTCACATTCATCCCCTTTGGGGATGTTGCAACACAAATTATGTGGTCGAATCCGCCACTGATGGAT
>JADHWD010000055.1 GCA_016783645.1 bacterium | reverse complement strand
CCCGATAGGTTTCAAGGGCAAAGCCCGTAACCTGTCGGGGATATGCCTGCCGCTTTACGCCTCCTGCGGAGGCTTGAAAAGCGGCAGGAACACAAAGGTTGATTTACCCAACATTATTGTGATGACATTACACTAGACTTTAAACAGGGAAGGCTTCTTCCCCGCTTTTTCTTTATACCTGCATTTATATCAGAATTTTTGTTGATACTGCAATCCTAAAAAAATCCCGCCAAAGCCTTGACAAATAGCTGAAAAATGATTAACTTGAAATTCAATAGAAGATTCTATATGAATATCGCACAGATTCATCGCTATAAAAGAGATTCGGTTGTTAGATATATCTAAATATAATCCTTCGTACTTAGTATCATCAATCCCGGAGATATTCGCGTATGCCAGGGCGGCGGAAAACCTCGATGATCTGCGTTACAAAATATCATTATTAGCGCATGAGATGCAGTTTGAGACTTTCAACGATTATGATTCTTTTGAAGAAGGCTCAATCATCCGTGTCCGCAACAGCGCTCAAATTTTGATAAGAATACTGACTCGCCGCTCAGAATCCAAAGCGCAGTTTTCAGTGACCAAGGCGATACATGATATCGCATTAGATATTCCCCGCCCCGATTTAGCCCCGGCTTTTTATGCGGAATTACTGTATCTTTTCAGAGGGCTTTACGGCCGGGGGCCCGGACGGAATATCGCCGATTACCACCTTGTCCCCGACACCTTAGAAGGCAGGAAAGCCGCAATTGAACGCTCAAAACGATTAGACAAATTATCTGACGCAATTGAGCAGAGAATCAAACGGTATTCGACCGGGATTGATGAAGATTCCATTATAAGGCGCCGTGACAGGAGAAATAAAATCCGCCGGGCTTTAGGCGCCACCGAGGAACAATGGAACGATTGGCGCTGGCAGATTGAAAATATATTAAAAGACGCTGAAAGAATTTCCGAGCTGGTGGAATTATCATTCACCGAGAAAACTTCCATGCAGGCGGCGCGGGAATCCCGTCTCCCATTCGGGATAACTCCCCATTATCTATCATTGATGGATGATGACCCTGAAGCCGGCCGTGACAGAGCCATCCGGGCGCAGGTCATACCTACATCTAACTATGTATGTGAGATTAAGAAACTTCGGAAAAAGGATCCTTCGGTTTTGGATTTCATGCGTGAAATCGATACATCTCCCGCTAATCTCATCACCCGGCGGTATCCCGGAATCTGTATTTTCAAACCCTTCAACACCTGCCCTCAGATTTGTGTGTACTGCCAGCGGAATTGGGAGATTGAAGATGCGATGTCCGATAACGCTTTAGCGAGTGATAAACAGATCAAAAATGCTTTAAAATGGATCGCTGAACATCCCGGGATACACGATGTGTTGATTACCGGAGGCGATCCGTTAGCGATGAGTGACGAAAACATCGAACGGATAACCGACGGCGTCGCCGATATCCCTTCAGTTAAGCGGATCAGGATCGGCACTCGGACATTGATAACTATGCCTATGCGGATCACGGAAAAACTGGCGGATATCCTCGCCGGATACCGCATTCCCGGACATCGGGAAGTCGCAGTTGTCACTCATGCACAGCATCCCTATGAATTGACTCCCGACACAATCACAGCGGTAGAAAAACTCCGCATTCGGGGAATTTCAGTTTATAATCAGCAGGTATACACATTCCATGTTTCCCGCCGTTTTGAGACATTTCTTCATAGAAAAATCCTCATGTCGTGCGGAATCGAACCCTATTACACTTTTAGCACCAAAGGTAAAGAGGAGACGGTGGATTACCGGGTGCCTATTGCGCGGCTGCTACAAGAACAGAAGGAAGAAGCGCGGCTGCTGCCGGGATTATCGCGCACCGATGAAGCGGTATATAATGTGCCGGGATTGGGAAAAAACTATTTGCGAGCCCGGCATTACCGGGATTTAATCTCTATCCTGCCGAACGGCGCCCGCGTATATGAATTTCATCCCTGGGAAAAAAATATCTCTAAACAGATGTTCACATATATCAGCGAAGATGTACCGATTTTGGATTATCTCCAGCGCCTGGACGCCATCGGTGAAGATATTTCCGAATACGAAACAATTTGGTACTATTTCTAAATTTAATCGAATAATGCCTTTCCTTTTAAAACTATATTAGATGGCGGACTATGCCGGATTCATCACTCCAATCGTCCGAAGATTTTTTTTAGCTATTCGCTGTTTTGTGTGGGTAACCCTTGTGTTAATCCAATGACCCTTTTATCGTCATTCCGGCTTGTCCGGAATCGATTCCGTGAAACAAGAAGATTCCCGGCGCGTCCGCTTACAGCGGACTTGCGGGAATGACGGTGCGGGGGCGGTTTGTAACAAAGCAAAGGTAAAAACCCTATTATAACTTTATCTATACAAAACAGCGAGGAACCGAAAAACTCATTGTTTTAAAAGGTCTTGTCCCGCTCTTGTAGGCTTCGGGATGCGCCTATGCGCATAGGGTTTATTTTGAATCTTCAGTGGAATTATTGGCAGGTTTTTTCTGAATTCTCCCGTCATCTTTAATATAATATGTGGATTGGGAGGGATCGGAATCGATTATTAAGCGGGAGCGGCTGAATATAGTTTTCATAGCGTCAAGATATCTGAGGCGGGAGGTGATTTCAGGCTGTCTGAGATATTCTCGATACAGGGCGTTGAATGCGTTGGCTTTGGCGAAAGCCGTCTCTTTCTTTTCATTGGCAAGGGCTTGAGCTTGAGCGATGATTGAATTCGCTTCGCCTCTGGCTTTAGGGACTATGGTGTTGGCGTAGCCTTCGGATTCCTTGATGATCCGCTGTTTTTTCTCCCGGGCATCGGAAACCGCTTTGAAGTCTCTTGATACATTCTGCGGCGGAGCTATCTCAGTCAACTCCACCGATATAATTCGTACGCCGGAATCAAGCTTATCGAGTCTCTCTTGAATTTTATCCTTTAAAATCAATCTTAATATGGATTTACCGGTGGTCATGATATCATCCACTGTCATTCCGGCGATTTCCGCGCTCATACAAGTCTGGCTGGTAGATTGAATCACCGCATCAGGATTTATGATATTAAACAGATAATTTTCAGCGTCCTTCACATCATAACCGACGATAGCTTTCACCATAAACAGGTTTTCATCGCCGGTATAGCTTTCCAGCGCTCCTCCCGCTTTATCCTGTATCACTATCTTCTGCACCTGCCGGACTCGCACTTTCAACGCCCGCTCAAATGGAAAGGGCAGATGATAGTTTATTCCGGGTGATATGGTTTTGCTAACCGGCTTACCAAAACGGAGAATTACAGCCTGCTGGCCGCTATCCACGGTATAAATACCAGTGGCTGAATAAACTGCGATCAACAGAATTATCACAAAACCGGATATTTTTTTCTTTCTATTACCTGCCAATAATTCCTCCCGAATACAGAGTCTTTAAGATGGGCGATTTTTCGTCGAGGACAATTACAGTTTTAGCACCGAACATCTTTTCATAAGTCTCAAGGGATTTCAAGAAAGTATAGAATTCAAGGTTCTGCTTATACGCTTCTCCGTATATCTTCATAGCTTCCGCCTCCGCTTCGCCGACGATGATAGTGGATTGTTTCTGGGATTCCGCGAGTAGAGTCCGCGCTGTGCGGTCAGCTTCGGCGCGGATTTCCAGCGCTTTCTCTTCACCTTCAGCCAGATATCGTTTGGCGATTCTATCCCGTTCAGCCCGCATTCTGTCATAAACCGCTAACTTATTCTGAGCGGGCAGCATAATCGATTTGATGAATACACTTTCAATGTTTATTCCCAAATCCTCACAGTCCTTTTTCATCAAGCGGGTCAATTCCTCGTTCAATTCAGTCAGCCGCAGTCTGGAGGTATCAACATTCACAATATTGGATAATTCCTTCACTCCCAGCAATAAGCCGGTATGTGATGACAGTAAATCGGTCAATCTGACCTCCAGCCCTAACTGATCCCGCACTGTTTTCATATAAAGCACTGGATCTGTGATACGATAGCACAGGCTGTTTTCTAATATGAGGTTTTTCTTATCAGCTGTGAGGAATTCCGAAGGTCTGGGTTCCAGCATAGTCAAACGGGCGTCTATCTTCATCGCTTTATTGAAGGGGTACGGCAGTTTAAAATGCAGACCCGGTTCTTGAATCACATTCACAGGCTTTCCGAAACTCATGATTACCGTCATCCATCCCTGAGTCACAATTGTTGTACACAGCAGAAAGAACGCTGTGACGGCGATAATCATACTTGCGGTTAAAATCCACCCGGTTTTCATTCTTCATCGACTCCTAACTTTGCGTCAGCCGGATAAAATCTTTTTTTCGCGTTTTCAGGTAAAAGATATAATGATTTATCCGAGAGGTTTTTTTCGATAGACTCCCACCATAATCGATTTCTTTGGACAGCGGAATATCTACCGAAATATTTCTGCATATTGATGAACGCTGCCGCCTCGCCGGCGGCTTTATTCCGTTTTTCCACCGCTTCCGCTTCCGCCATTAAAATCTGCGATTCCGCCTTGCCGCGGGTGACAGGAAGCAGGTCATTGCTATAAGCGCTCGCCTGATGGATTATCTCATTTTTCCGCTCCCGCGCTGAAGCCACTGCGCGGTATTGCGGCACTACTTCCAAAGGCGGATGAGTTTCCTCCAAATAAACTGATATTATTTCCAACCCAAGAGGAATCATATTGACAGTTTTCCGTAAATCTTCAAAAATATGATCCTGCACCGTCCGCCGTCCTGTAGTCAATAGTGAATCCAGGTGATATTGACCGATTATATTATGGACTTTTGCGCAGAATACGCTTCTTAGCAGTTCGTGCGCATTTTCGTTATTCATCGCATACTGCACCGGATCGGTGATTTTATAGTAACAAAGGAAGTTCGCATCGATCAGGTTTTCATCACCGGTGATGCTGATCGATTCTTCCGTAACTTTAATATATCTGCCTTTGGAATGTGTGTATTCCCATAGATACGCTTCGGGTTCTTTGCCTATAAAATCCCATACTGTCCGGTATCCGCATTCCACTCTGGCGTATACCTCCGTATCCACTTTTATATTATTACCAAAGGGTTGGGGAGCGTGAAAATGCGCGCCGGGCGCATTCAATTCGATAACTCTACCAAATAGCAGTTCCACTCCGGTCTGATAAGGCATTACCGAATAAAATCCCGTTCCGAGGTACAATAACAGCACTAATATAATAGTGGAAAATATTATAATTTTTTTGTGTGCGGCGATCCATTTTTCGGTCAAGGGAATTTTTTCAAATAACCGTTTTATCGGTGAAAAGATAATCCCAAAGAGAACTGAGATTCGTTTATAAGTACCGCTGAGACCGGATGGAATAAAACTGGAGAGATTATTGATAGATTTAAAGTTGATTCCGAAGAAATTCAAAGCCTTGAAGAACAGCAGCGCTCCTATTCTGAAGATCAGAATTCCCACAAAGAAAGTAGTTATCCTCTCTATATGGATTCCGAAGTAACCGATAATGAGAGTTAAAAACACGCCGAAAGAGGAGAAATAATCTGAATGTGTATGATCGCTCTCAGCCAAGAATGCGATTGATTTGTATCTCTCTCCGATCCTCTTTTTATAACGGTACATTTCAAATGCGACCACGCAGGCGGCGCTGATTCCCAATATAGCGATCACTAAAGGGATTCCGCATTGCAGTGTAAATCCCTCCGCTTCCCGGCTGAATACACTCGATACTACCCGCAGACTGCCTAATATAAGAACTAGGGATATTAACAGAGCCACAATACCTTCGGCATGCTTCGCCCAGGGGATATGGCTTAGTTTGTGTCTGATTAAAATCGATAACAGAACGGTGAAACTAACGGCGAAATCGCCGCCCGAATGCCAGGCGTCGGCGAGCAGAACAGCGCTGCCTGTAATCTTAGCTAATACCGCTTTCAGGATTATTAAAAATATATCGGCGCTGACCGCTATCAAAGAAGCTTTCACCAAAGCTTTCAGCCTGCCGCCGCTGGTATCCTGTTCAGAATGATCGATTATCGAGTCCATTGTTTCAGCCGGCTTTAACCGCTTTCACCGCGATGTCCGCTTTAAAACCCGGGGCTTCGATGATTAACCGCCCTTGACTCGACGCTGTGGTCTGCGTTTGTATTATCGAACCCGTGCGGGTGTCCCAAAATTCAACAGTATATTGACCATCGTCCATATCGTTAATTTGAAATTCGACACCGGTGATTACCTGCGGCCGGTATCCTTGATATTGGATTTCATAAAGATTGTGGCGGATATCGTGAATCCAAATGTAGGCTTTACGGGAATTGCCGATACCCATGATTTCCACCGGCGAATAATTTCCTTTTTTGCGGATCACCCTCTCTTTATTCCGGGTGCGGTGCGCCAATTCTCTGAAATGTTTTTTAGGAGTGAGATCATTTATTCGCAGCTTTTTTATGCCTGAATTCGCCAAATCCGAGCCCTGGAAGAACTGCCGCATCACCCGGTAATCTTCGTCAAGATTCATCACTTCTTCCCGCTCATCGCCGTACCAGGTCCATTTCATGGGAGCTCCGGCGCACTTCATCATTACAGAAATCCAAAGAGGATTGTGATACCCAGCCCTACAGGCTTCCAAACTGAGATTAAGCGTTCCCAGCAAAGCTTCCGGACCGTATTCCTGAATGAAAATAGGTTTACCGGGATTCATCTCCCAATATTCATCTAACTTCTTGGGAAGTAATAAATCGATAGGATGATTATATGCGTGAACCGTGATATAATCCAGATTCTCCAGGCTCCACAATTTAGGAGAAATACTCTGGGGTTCGCCTTCAGCGGTGGTCGTCATGCGGCGTTTATCCCATCCTTTAATATATCCCGCCATTTCATGATGCCATTCCAGAATATCGCGCTCATTGAAATATCTCCTCCCTTCTTGATAAGCCATATTAAACCGCATATCATATTCCCCCCATAACTGCCAGCAGAACACATTGGGGCTGTATCCCCAGCGGGCGATGCAGTGCCTGAGCCGGTTCTTGAAGGCGTTTTTCGCCTGTTCATCATTATCGAACTGCCCCGGAGATGATAGAAAACCGCCAATTACACTATTATATGGATTTTCTTCCCAGCGGGCGTTTCCCGCCATCTGTTCTTTATCCTCCGCCCAGAAGGGCCAGGATTCAAACACCACCTGCAGATATATTCCCATCTCCTCGGCGCTTTTCAATATCTCATCCGCTCGGTAAGCCCGTTCTAAATCATACTCCCCTACCCTTTTATGTTCGATTCTAAATACATCGCTGAATTCAGTTTGAACAATATTCATATTGTAAGATCTAAATTCCCGCAGCCGTTTTTCATCGACTTCAGGGCCATGACCGCAGGGGAAAAAGCCCTCACCGTCATTATAAGCGAAATAATTCGGATCATTCCCGCTGACCGTGATGAAGCCTTTGCTGTTCGATTCGACCGAGTTGAATATCAGCATGCTGTCATCTTCGGGGTAACGGTATGTCTGATGCGATCTGCCCTCCACAATAGTGATGAAATATTTATACTCCCCGATTTCCGAAGGAGAATATCTGATCCGCCATTCCTGAGCGCCCTTGCTGTAGAAAAAATCCCTGGTCACGACTTTCGTTCTTCCCCGCCTGCTGACTTCACGAGTTTTTGTCTCTTTATCATAATCTTGAAACCAAAAAGCGGGCCAGGTTTCAATATCGCCGCCGGGAGTGATGAAATGAGCTTGGATGTCTATCTCCTGCGGATCGAAAGGATTGCGGTAATCTTTACCAAGCCGGAAGCTGATTTCATATTTCTCATATTTGCCGGCGGTATCGGAATTGGCGGCAAAGTCTCGGATGAAGGAGTTGTCCGCGGCTTCAGCATACCTTGTCTCAAAGGTATTAAGCAGGCTAATTATAATTAAAACAAAGAGAAAAAGTTTTAAGGTATTGAGCATGATTGAGTTGGATTAGTGAAATACTGATTACGCTGATTCAGAGTTTCGTATTCTGAATTTCGTATTTCGTATTTTATTAGAGTCCTTTCTCTATTGTAATCATGAAACCGCAATATTGTTCCGGGAAATGATGAAAAAGGTGGAGATTTTCACTTACGCCGGTCTCACGGTTTGCGCTTATTATCTCATCTTCTTTTTCAGCATTTCGGTCTTTTCGCGGATGAACCGCTTTTCGTCATATGAAATATCGGCTTCATTGAGCCAGTTTTCGATTTCATCGAAGGACCACTCCGTTATTTCGATATCCTCTTTAGTACCTTAATTCTGCTTTTCTTGCTTTTTCTGGCAGAAAATCGTGTATTAAGATATTTTTTAAAAGTTTCGAGCTGCGAGTCAAAAACTGTCAGTTTCGGATTTCGAATTTCGAGCTTCGGATTTTATACTTTTTGTTTTTACTAAAGTCCAAAGTCTAAAGTCTTGAGTCTTGAGCCTTGAGTCTTGAGCCTTGAGTCATGTGCCTTTTTGGGTTCCGGCTCGTCCGGGTTATGTTGATTAAGGGATACCACAAGATAACATCTATCGCCAATTATGCAAATTTACCCACACGAAATAGCGAAGAGCCCTTTTTATGAAACTCAACCCTATACCCTATACCCTATACCCTATACCCTATACCCTATACCCTATACCCTATACCCTAAACCCTATTAAAAAACACAACTGCAAATATTGCCTATTGTATATTATTAATAAACAGTATATTATAAAAATCATCATTTAATTGTACATTAAAATGGACACTTTTTCCCGGCATTGTGACTTTGCTCACTTTCATAGTTTGCCGCACAGCACATTAATTTCTCCGCGAATTTTATCAATATGATAATTTGTTCACATATATAATGTAATATAATAAATATCAATATATTACACATTGTGAAACGGGGCGCATAATCGTATTTTTAAATATGGCATGTTCTTTGCTCATTTATAAATTGTAACAACCCTTAACAACAACCGAAGGAGGTGTTCGAGATGGCAGTCAAAGTAGATTTCTCCAAGATTATCTCCGAGGATCGGGAATCGCAGGTCAAAGAGGAATGGGAAGGCAGTTTCATCGAGTATCTGGAAAAGGTGAAGCATGACCCCTTAATCCCCAAACTGGCGCACCAGAGGATTCATGACATTATCATGAAACCCGGTATCACCGAGGTGTCTTCGGTGGATAATCCCAAGTTGAAGCGGATATACCGCGACGATTCGGTGAGAATTTACAACTTCTTCGCCGATGATTTCTTCGGTATGGAACCAGCTGTCAACAAAATTGTGCGCTATTTCAGCGCCGCCGCCATGAAGGGCGAAGAATCGCGCCAGGTATTGTACTTGATGGGACCAGTGGGTTCCGGCAAAAGTTCGCTGGTGGAAAAACTCAAGAGAGCTCTGGAGAATTCTACCTTCTATTGTATCAAGGGCTGCCCCATGTATGAGGAGCCCTTACATCTCATCCCCAATCACCTCCGTCCCAAGTTAGAAGAGCTCTTGAAGGTGAAGATAGAGGGCGATTTATGCCCTGTCTGCCGCTGGCGGCTGAAAAGCGAGTTTAACGGCAATTACGAACAATTTACGGTGGAAACCCGCAGGTTTTCCGTGCGCGGGCGTGTGGGAGTCGGCGTAGTGCCGCCGGTCGATCCTAATAATCAGGACACTTCGGTGCTGATAGGCGGCGAAGATATCTCCAAGCTGGACCGGTATTCCGAAGGCGATCCCCGGGTGCTGGATTTATCCGGCGCCCTAAACCGGGGCAACCGCGGAGTAGTGGAATTCATCGAGGTATTCAAGAACGAAGTGGAATATCTTCACGCTATGATAACCGCCACTCAGGAAAAGGTGATACCCGCCCCGGGCCGGCATGGCATGATCTATGTCGATGAAGTCATCATCGCTCACTCTAATGAAGCGGAGTGGCGCAAATTCAAATCGGATCACACCAATGAAGCTATACTCGACCGGATAGTGGTGATTCCGGTGAAGTATAATCTTGAATTATCGGAAGAAGTGAAGATTTATAAGAAAATAATCAACACTTCCGATTTCCGGGCGCATATCGCTCCTTTCACTTTGGAATTCGCCTCCATGTTCGCTATCCTCACCCGGCTGGATAAGAGCAACAAGGTCGATTTGATGACCAAGTTGAAAATTTACAACGGCGATGAAGTGCTGGAGAAGGGCAAGACCAAGAAGGTGGAACTGCACGAATTGAAGGAAGACGCTCACCGCGAAGGCATGTCCGGTATCTCCACCAGGTTCATCATGAAAGCGCTGGATTACGCTTTAGCGGACAACGACGGAATTTGTATCAATCCGATTAATGTGGCGGAAGCCTTGATCCGCATGGTCAAATCCGAAGATATTCCCGATGAAATCCGCAAGGAATATTTGGCTTACCTGCAGGACACACTTCACAAAGAATATCTGGGATATCTGGAGAAGGAGATCACCAAAGCCTTCGTTTATTCTTACAATGAGCAGGCGGAATCGCTGTTTCAGAATTATCTCGACCATGCCGAAGCCTTCGTCAATAAGACTAAGGTGAAAGATCCCAACACTAAAGAAGAGCTTGAACCCGACCTGCATTTTCTGAAATCGATTGAAGAACAGATAGGTATCAGCGGAACCGCGGCTGACGGATTCAGGCAGGATGTGATCGCTTTCCTGTGGTCGATCACCCGGCGGGGAGATAAGATTGACTACAAGAGCTATGAGCCTTTGAAGGAAGCGATTGAGAAAAAATTATTGACATCAGTGAGAGATCTTTCGCGCATTATCACCAAATCCCGCACCCGCGACGAAGAACAGCAGAAGAAATATAATATGATGGTGGAAAGACTGCTGGAGTTAGGCTACTGCGAAGTATGTGTGGATACGATTTTGAAGTATGCGGCGAACAATTTATGGAGGGATTGATAAAGAAGTCTACAAGTTAGCAAGTTGACAAGTTTGCAAGTCATAATATTTCAGCTATATAAAAACCGCACCCCATATTCGTCATTCCGGCTTGTCCGGAATCGGCTGGAATAACTGCTTGTGAGCCGATTAGGAGAGCAGACTTTAGTCTGTTCAAAGGTGTCGGACTAAAGTCCGACCTCCTATACTGGGAAAATGATCTATTTAGTTCTCGCCGGGTTTCAAGCGAAGCGTAAATCGGCGAGCTAAATGATAAAATAATCCTTATCTGAACGCTTGTGGGGACAAGCCCCATAAGCGCTTAAATATGCGGAATTATATGATCTTGTAAGGGCGAAGCATTTTTAACTAACAGTAATATTTTATAAAGGTTACAAAAATGCTTCGCCCCTACTAAATCTCCGTGAAGCCATGACTTATTTCATACAACCCTCGGATTACCGCAGTGACCGGAGCGCTTCCGACCGCGCCCGCCACCGCCAAAAAATCCGCGAAACTATCAAGGATAATATCGCCGATATAATCTCCGAAGAATCGATCATCGGTCAATCCGGCGATAAAGTCATCAAAATACCGATCCGCGGCGTCAAGGAATACCGCTTCGTCTATGGCGAAGATTCTGCGGGAGCCGGTCAAGGCGGCGGCGATGTCAAACCCGGCGATGTTGTGGGGCAGGGTCATGATGACGGCAGTCCTATGGGCGATAAAGCCGGCAATCAGCCCGGCGAAGATTACTACGAAACCGATATTACATTAGAAGAGTTGACCGATATCCTCTTTGAAGACCTCAATTTGCCGCATCTGGAACGGAAGAAATTCCGCGTCATCGAATCGGAACGGCTGTTGAAACCCAAAGGAACTAAAAAAGTGGGGATACGCGCCCGGCTGGATAAGAAAAAATCCGCTATCCAGCGGATCAAGCGGAAAATCGCAGTCAATGGAAACGGAGATAAAGAAGAATATGAGCGGTTCCCCTTCCATAAGAATGACCTGCGCTACAAGCGGCTGGCGGAAGATGTCAAGCGGGAATCCAATGCGGTGGTGATATGTATCATGGACACTTCCGGCTCTATGGATATCAGCAAGAAATTCCTCGCCCGCAGTTTTTATTTTTTACTGTATCAATTTGTCAAATCAAAATACCGCAACACCGATTTAGTGTTCATCGCCCATACTACCGAAGCTAAGGAAGTGAACGAAGGGGAATTTTTCCATAAAGGTGAATCCGGCGGAACTTTCATCTCCTCCGGCTATAAAAAAGCGCTGGAAATTATCGAAAACAGATATCATCCCGATGTATGGAATATCTACGCTTTCCATTGTTCGGATGGGGACAACTGGTCCAGTGATAATGATGAAGCGCATAAATTAGCTATAGAGCTGGCGGAAGTGTGTAATCTGTTCGGCTATGGTGAAATTAAACCAGGCCGAGTCTATACTTTTGAATCATCGATGTTCAAAGTGTTTGAAGATATAAAGAATGAAAATTTCGTTATGGTGAAAATCACGCGCAAGAGCGAGATTTGGCCGGCTTTCAAGACACTGTTATCGGCGGAACGGGAGAAGGCGGTTGATTAAATGTTAGCAGGGATTCGGGATTCAGGATTCGGGATTCAGGATTCGGGATTCGGGATTCAGGATTCAAAATCCGGAATATCGAAGTAGAATGAAGAAGTAATTTAAGCGAAGGAGGGATGAATATGACGCCCAATATGGTGAAAGAACTTGAAGCGTGGGATGAGCGGATAAAAGAGATAGTCGATTCTTTCGGACTGAATCCATTCCCCCAAATATTTGAAATCTGCGATCATAATCAAATGCTGGGATATAACGCTTATTCCGGTATGCCTTCACGCTATCCCCATTGGTCTTTTGGGAAGCAGTTTGAAAAACAGAAGACGCTTTACGATTACGGGATGGCGGGACTGCCCTATGAAATGGTGATTAATTCCAATCCATGCCTGGCTTACCTGATGACCGATAACACCCTCCTTCTGCAAATTCTGACTATCGCTCATGTCTACGCTCATAACGATTTCTTCAAAAACAATATAACTTTCAAGAACACTCATCCGGAATACACTTTAGAAAAATTCAAGGCTCACGCGGACAGAATCAGAAAGTATACGGAGGACACCGGTATAGGTCTCCGTAAAGTCGAAGAGACGCTGGATGCGGCGCATGCGGTGTCGATGAACTGCGGCAGATACAGCCTAATTAAAAAGTTGAATCAAAGAGAGCAGAAAGATCGGCGAGCGGAAGCGTCATCCAAAATTGAAACCCGTTTCAACGAACCTTATAAGATTGAAGCGGAAGAAGAGAAGTCAAAACCGGAAAACAAGAAAATTCCTGTCGAACCTGATGAGGATATATTATTGTTCATCCGCGACTATAACCGCCGGATACCGGAATGGAAGAAAGATTTATTGACCATAGTAGCTGAAGAGACGCAGTATTTCATCCCTCAGATTGAAACAAAGATAATGAATGAGGGCTGGGCTTCATACTGGCATAAGAAGATTTTGGAGACTTTGGAATTGCCGCAGGAGATGCGGATGGAGTTCATGGTACGCCATAATCAGGTGCTGCGCCCTATCCCCAAAGGTTTGAATCCGTATTATCTCGGATTTAAAATTTACGAAGATATTGAACAGAGATGGGATGAACCCAGCGGGGAGGAAAAGGAGGAATTCAAGCGTCCCGGCGGACAGGGAAAAGATAAAATATTTCAAGTGCGGGAAACCGATAGGGACGAATCATTCTTGAGGCAGTATTTGACTAAAGAACTTATGCGCGAAATGAACCTGTATCAGCATGAGAAGCGGGGTAAAGACAGGGTAGTCACTAAAGTCGCTTCCGAAGAGGATTGGCTGGAGGTGAAAAATACTATAATCAGCAATACCGGGATGAATTCTTTCCCAGTGATAAAGATACATGACGCCGACTATGAACGGCAGGGGAAACTTTTATTAGCGCACGAATATGACGGCCGAGAGTTGGACAGTGAATACGCTAAGAGGACTCTGAAATATTTATACTGTCTATGGGGTGCGCCGGTCATTTTGGAGACCACACAATCCAGCCGGAAAATTCAATTAGTGGAAGATGAAAGTGAGAACAATTGATTATTCACCGATAAAATTTCCGCAGTTATAATATGACACCCCTTTTCGGGGTGTTTTTTTGGATTTTTTGTTAAAATTTTATTAAACTATAGGAACATTAGATAATAGCGCTGTTTTTTGCATTTCTGGGTAATGCGGAAACAATATGACAGAAAAAATCTCAACTGAGAATGAACATCTTTCGGGGTTGAGTATACAGAACCTCATCACTTCCATATCGACAAAATTCATCAATCTGGCGGCGGCTGAGATTGATGAAGGTATCCGGGATGCGCTCTGCCAGATCGGCGAATTCGCCGGAGTGGATCGGAGCTATGTGTTTCAGTTCTATGATGATGGAAAGATGATGAATAACACGCATGAATGGTGCGCTCAAGGTATCCCGCCTGAAATCGACAATCTCCAATCTACCCCGACCGATTCGTCCCCTGGTGGACGGAAAAGCTCAACCGCGGTGAGATTATCTATATTCCCAATCAGGTTTCTATTCCTTCATCCGCCGCGGATAAGACGGCCTCTTTTCACCGTTCACTATTTACCGTCCACCGTCCGCGGCGGACAGGATTATTATAGAAATTTAAACCGCTTGAATATATTATATTAAACCTTTTTCGGCGATATACTTGAAAATGTTCATATTGATTTATATATTATATAGGAATCCTTTAGAAAGTTTGTAACTGTTTAGTTTTTTGAAGATGGCGGGGTCAGGGACGACCCCGCCTACCTTAGTCTCGTAGTCCGGGTCGTCCCTGACCCGGACATACATAATCCTGAAATTCAGAAAGCTAAACTGTTACGAAAGTTTTTAAGATTATTTATCTTGTGAAGAATTATTTGACAGACTGCTTGAGAACAGCTTATATTAAATCGTAAAAAAAAGTGGTGTCCTTATATAATTGTTATGGTAGGCGGGGGGTTTATCCCCCCGCACAATTTGTCGGGGGACAAGCCCCCGGCCTACCATTTTTTGATTTTCAAATTAGCATAAAATCGAATTTATAATAAACGACAATAATAATTGTTCTTTAGAGACCGATTTTTACATGAACATATGTCTTAGTATTCGACCCTGAAAGGGTCGCATGTGAATAGCCGTAGGTGAAACCTACGGTATAAATTAAACGAAACGGTTC
>JADHWD010000054.1 GCA_016783645.1 bacterium | reverse complement strand
AGTTAAGAGTTAAGAGTTAATTGAATAAATTCAATGTTTTCATCCCTTTTATCCCTTTCATCCCTGTAAATTTTAATAAGGGGAAATATCACTGTAAGAGATGGACTCTTATACTTAATGCGTAAGATACTAAAGTCATAATATTTGGATATGAGTCAAGCGATCAAACCCAGCATAAAATTCGGCGTAGTGGGATTAGGGCAGTGCGGCGGGAATTTGACAGAGGAATTCTATCTCAAGGGTTATGCCTGCCTCTGCTTAAATTCCTCCCGCACCGATCTGCGCGCGGTGAAAATTCCCACTGAAAAGCAGTTTTATGTGGGTTTGAAAGGGCGTGACGGCGCCGGGCAGGATATGGATTTAGGTAGAATATATCTTGAACGGAACGCTAAAAAAGTCCTGGATATTGCTATGCAGGAATTGCTCGATGTTGAGCATTTGATTGTTACCGCAGGGCTGGGCGGCGGCACCGGTTCTAACGCCGGTAAACTGGTCGAGATTTTGTCCGAGCTTGACAAACCCATCACTGTAATATGCACTTTGCCTTGGGACGGAGAGGGTTCGATTTCCAAGGTCAACGCTATGAAGGGGCTGGACGCTTTGATACACTCTCCTGTAGAAAGCCTGATTATCATCGATAATCAGAAAATCCGGATACAATCATCTACCAGGAATCCGGCGGAATTTTACCGTTCTTCCAACCGTTTTTTAGTTGATATATTCGATAGGATGAATCGGATAAGCCGCGGGACGCAATATACACCGCTATTGGGATTCGGTTCCGAGGATTTACGACAACTATTCATGACTAAAGGAGTGTTTCTCTTCGGAGAAATCATATTAACACGGGAGGATTTGAAATCGGGCGGTGTATTATTAGAGCGTTTGAAGGAGGTTTGGGATAAGGGCGGATTTTTAACTAGCGGATTCGATTTGAGCCAGGCATCCGCCGCCGCTGTCATCCTGCTTGCCCCGCAGGAAGTATTAGCGCAGACTTCTGCAAAAGATTTTGAAGTTTTCACCGGCGGCGTGAAGGATTTGGTGTCATCCTGCGCTATTTACAACGGGATTTTCATGACCCGTCCGGGTGATGATGCGAGATTGTTCGCTATACTTTGCGGACTGCCTCTGCCGGCAAGAGTGGATTCCGTGCTGCGACAGGCGAAATCCGAAGGTAAGATGCTTTCAATGAAGATAACGACGGGATTACAGGAATTGGATCTAAGCGGGCTGGATGATATAAATATTTTCCAGGGCAGAAAGCATAAAGCATCCGGCAGGCAGGTAGATTCGGCCGCTGAATAGAGGATGGATTTTACTTATCCCATGGAGATTATTTTTTGGGGGCGGCGGAATCATCCGCTGCCCTTTTTTAATAGAAAGTTGCAAGCAGCAAGTAACAAGTTGCAAGTAGGTCGGGGGCTTGTCCCCCGACAAATATTGCGGGGAGATAACCCCCATAAGCGCTTAAATAAGAACTTGTCATTAATGTAAATTATTCCTATATTTAACCTCATGAACGATAAATCAATTTTTCATGAGGAAGCGCCTATAAATCAGTTTGATACGATATATAAGATTTTTCCAGAGGCTGAAATTTGGAAATATCTGTGCAGGATCGGAAATGAACCGGCGGATATTCCGCATATTGACGGCGTCACCACTCGTCCAGTCATAGGAAAAGAAACGGAACAGATAAGAAATCTGAAACAGGATTGGCTGTGGAAATATTATGACAACCCGCAGGAATTTTGCGAAAAGTATGATAGCATCGGCGTCTTCAAGGATGATGAATTGCTGTCGATAAGCGCTGTCTTCAGTTGTTCTGAAAAGTATTCCAACATCGCCGCTGCTACTCATCCTGATTATCGCGGCAGGGGATACGCCGGATTAGCGTCGGCTTCCCTCGCGAATATTCTGCTAAAAAATGGTAAGTCAATCATCTGGATGACATCCGAAGATAATATCCCATCGCAGAAGATACCTCAGCGGCTGAATTTCAAACCCTTTATATGGCGAAACACGCTGTTCAAAATCAACTGGAAACCATCATAATCGTATGAAATCATACAGACTGTTTTTCAATCCGCTTTTAATCCTTCTCATGTTTTTTATAGCCTTATTAGAATCACGCCGCGAGGTATTGGCGGAATCGAATCCTATCGTGAATCGAATATTGATTGTCGGCAATGAAGTTACCAAAGAATATGTTATTAAACGGGAAATATATACACGGCCTGGCGGAGAGTTGGATGAAGATTTATTGGAGGAAGATAGAAAAAGGCTTTTGAACTTGGGAATTTTCAGCGATGTGGAATTCTATGTCGAATCCAATTTCGATGGGTCGGCGGATATCATAGTGATCGTGAATGAACGGTTCCGCTGGCTGCCTTTCCCCGCGGCGGATTACGATGAACTTGACGGCTGGTCCTTCGGCGCAGGATTGTATCATCGGAATTTCAGAGGGCGGAATGAAACGCTCGGAATGGCGGGTCTGTTCGGAGACGCCGTTCAATACCAATTAATATTCTCAAATCCCTGGATTTCAGGTGATCATATATCTCTGCAGGCTGAATTCAACCGGCTTAAAAGATACAACAAATATGAAGATTTCCATGAAACATATCAGAGTTACGAGGCTGAGCTGGGCAGAAAATGGGGTGAATACATCTGGGGCAGGATTAAACTGGGATATCTTAGAATAGAATCGGAGGAGATCGGTATCACAACAACTACCGAATTCAGGGACGATATCCCTCTTCTGCAGACGACCTTTATCTATGACAGCCGGGATTTATATATCAATCCCCGGCGGGGATATCGCTTCACATGTGTCACCGGGCAGTATGGATTTCCCTTTAAAGAACCCGATTACCGGGCGATTCAATTGACCGGGAGCAGGTATTTTCCGATTCCTATTGGGCGGACTTTAGCGTTCGGATTTTTATTCGGCTTGAAATCAGGTAAAACACCGGTATATTTCCGGTATTATTTAGGCGGCGCCGAGACAGTCCGGGGGCTTTCCGAGAACACAGCAAAAGGCGGCCGGCTGTTAGTTCTCACCTCCGAGTATCGTTTTGACATCATCAAGACTTTTAACCTGATGAATAGAATCGATTTTGGTATGGGCGGTCTGCTTTTTATCGAATCAGGCGCGGTATGGGATGGCTGGGAGGTATTTGGAAATCAACGGTTCCATTCGTCATACGGCGCCGGATTAAGATTCTTCGTTCCCATAGTCGAAGCCGTAGGGCTGGATTACGGATGGACCTTTGACGGTAGTTCCGGCTATGAAATAATATTTCAGGCTAAAATATAACCTCAGAAAATCCTGATATCTCCGAAGACCTGATTAGCGTCGATATTCAACTTCGCCTCCGCATCCGCATAACCCTCGCTGATATAGCGGATCCTGTCGCCTAATCCGCTGGATATTCGATCCTTAACTCTGGTGGAACCGAAAGTGGTGGAAGCGATGATTTTGACTTCCACTTTCTTAGGAGCTATCACAATCAAATCACCGAAGACTCCCCGCAGATTCAGATAATAGGACCCGGATTTCAGCTCAATTTCATCCAAATCCACTTCGATGTTGCCAAAGACATTGCTGATATAGCCGCCGGTGAATTCGCTTGATTTGAACTTCAGCCTTATATCGCCAAATGTATGAGAATAATTAACAGTGTTTGTCTCTTCGGAATATTCGATTTTCTCCGCTTGATGAAATTTTTGCGGATGATGTTCGTGGCGGGCTAATACAAGTTTTAAGCCGATGAAAATCAGGATTAAGGGCCAGTATTTGGATATCAATTCTCCGATATCGATTATATCTAAAGTATCGAATAGAAATGCGATGCCCAGACAGCAAAGCGCCGCCCCCCAGAAATATCTTTTTGAATAATTATAAGGCATAGGATTCTCCGATATAAAATCAATTATGACCGTTTATAATATAATATTCATTTAGGAAAAATCAAATTTTCGTATCATTTTGCGATGAAAAAAAGACTTGCGTTGTCATTCCGGATATAAGTCTTTCCTTAGACGACAATTCAAATTATTCTATTTGTAAATATTTATAATTTTTAGTACATTTATTGTTTGGAGTTCCGCGGCAGTTCAGCGGCCCGGTTTCTCCGAAACCGGGAATACTGGCAGGTCACACCCGCCTATAGCGTGCAAGACCTGCCAGAACAAAGATTTAACCGACCACCGGAGGCCGGCCGCTAACAGCTATTTTCAGAGTAAACCCTCAGGCGCCGGCGGCGCAAAACTTATCATGAAAATAGTCTTAGGGCGACCGCAAGGGTCGCCCCTACATTATCGGTTTTTTTTATTTGTAGGGACAGAACATTGTTCTGTCCTTACTGGATTACTGCCTTCGCGGGAATGACAATATTATTTTCTTTACCCTTTACCCCTAACCCTTTACCCTATTTTAAAAAAAAATATAACATTACCAGAGGTCTTTTATGGCTATAGATACATCAGAAGCAATTGAACATATAATCCGGCGTCTGGAAGAATTATGGGACTATCTTTGACCTGGACGCTAAAAAGAATGAGATTGCGAAGTTAGAGAAAGAGACTTTCAAAGATGATTTTTGGGATGACCAGCAGTCGGCACAGTCAACTCTGAAACAGATTTCATATTACCGTCAATGGCTGGATGAATGGAATAAGCTTCATCAGGAAGCGTCGGATTTGGAGATACTATATCAGATGGCGGTTGAAGAAGATGATGACGATGCTTATAATGAAGCTTTAGCCTCAATAGAATCGCTGACCGTTAAGATAGAGAAGCTGGAATTGCGCAAGATGCTGGGCGGCGAAGACGATTTTAGAAACGCTTTCCTGTCAATTCATCCGGGCGCAGGCGGGACAGAATCCGCTGACTGGGCGGGTATGATTCTGAGGATGTATATCAGATATTTTGAAAGAGCGGGTTTCAAATATGAGACTTTAGATCTTTTACATTTTGAGATCGCCGGTATAAAATCCGCTACAATGCGCGTTATAGGCGGATACGCCTATGGCTATCTCAAGTCAGAATCAGGAATACACCGCTTAGTTAGAATATCCCCCTTCGATTCCAACGGCCGGCGGCATACCTCCTTCGCTTCAGTTTTTGTGATGCCGGAGATAGATGTGGATCTGCAAGTGGATATCAATCCGGCGGATTTACGGATAGACACTTACCGCGCTTCGGGAGCAGGCGGCCAGCATGTCAATAAAACCGATTCCGCCGTCAGAATCACCCATATCCCCACCAATATTGTCGTCACCTGCCAGTCCGAGCGGTCTCAGTTACGGAACAAAGAGAACGCCATGAAAATACTGGCGGCGAAACTTTACCAGAAAAAGAAAGTTGAGGAGGAAGAGAGACTGGAACATCTGGAAAGCGGCAAGAAGAAAATATCCTGGGGCAGCCAGATCCGTTCCTATGTGTTTCATCCCTACAATTTGGTGAAAGACCATCGGACGGGAGTGGAGACGGGTAATGTCAATGCGGTGATGGACGGTGAAATCGATATATTTGTAAAAGAGTATCTCATCCGTGAAGGCTCGGGAGATAAGAAAGATTGATATTAGATATGTGGTAACACTTTATATCTATGAAGTTAATCGGGATGTGCTGTCAAGTGTCCCCACTTGACAGCATTTCCTATAATCTTCTTACTTATGTGTTGCGTCAGGTGAGGACACCTGACGCAACGATTTTTTGTTTACTTCAGAAGGCTAAAGTGTTACGATATTTGATATGTGATATTCGTAATAATTTGTGTTCATTCGTGGTTAATATCTTCAAAATAATATATGGAAATTCCTCGTGAAATAGCCCTGCGGGAACGCAGACCCACTTACAGTGAGATAAATCTCACCGCGTTCCGGCATAATTTTCAGTTAGTCCGTCGTTTAGCTGGCGGCGCCAAAGTGATGGGTATTGTGAAAGCCGACGCTTACGGACATGGACTGCTGGAGATTTCCCGGGAATTGGAAGCTTTGAATGTGGATTATATCGGCGTCGGATTCCTCGAAGAAGGTATCGCATTGCGGGAAGCGGGGATTAATACGCCGATATTAGTACTCGGTGGAGTGGCGGGTTATCAGATTAACAGCTTTCTGGAATATAATTTGGAATTGACCGCATCTTCCAAGTTCATCGCTTCCGAAATCGACCGCCGCGCCCGCAGAATGGATAAAAAAGCGATAGTGCATTTGAAAATTGACACGGGGATGAACCGCATCGGCGTCAATTACCAGCGCGCCGCCGATTTCATGAGATTCGCCGGCGGATTGGCTAATCTTATAGTAAAAGGTATTTATACGCATTTAGCCGCCGCCGATTCCGACCCGGAATTCACTAAGTTACAGCTTAATCGATTCAAAGATGTTATCAAATCTGCCTCAGCGATATTCAGCCCCACTCCCATTTTCCATGTCCTCAACAGCGCGGGGCTTATCAACTTTCCGGAGTACTGTTTCGATATGGTGCGGACGGGGATCATGCTTTATGGTATGGTCCCAAGTAACAGCTTACTCGGCAGGCTGGATTTGAAGCCGGTTATGTCCCTTAAATCGGAAGTAGTGTTCCTTAAACGGGCGGCGGCGGATGAGGGGATAAGCTATGATTTGACTTACCGCACTAAAACCGACACTCAAATTGTCACCATCCCCATCGGTTACGGCGATGGATATCCGGTTAGATTGTCCGATTGCGGTCAGGCGCTCATCGGAGGAAAAAGATACCCGGTCGTGGGCAGAGTATGTATGGATCAGATTATGGTTGATGCCGGCGATGCCATGGTGAGAATTGGTGAAGAAGTGACGCTGATTGGAAAGCAGGGCGATGATTGTATCACAGTTGAAGAAATCTGTTCCCTCACCGGCGCAATTCCCTATGAAATCCCCATCGGTACGACATCCCGCGTCCCCAGACTATACATCAAAGACACTATAACAGATGAAAAATAGCTTCCACTTCGAACTGTTCATCGCCTGGCGCTATTTGAAATCAAAGCGGCGGACCTCATTCATCTCAATCATAACCTATCTCTCCATCATCGGCGTCACTATCGGCAGCGCCGCGTTAGTGATTGTGCTGTCGGTGATGAACGGTTTTGAGAATGAAGTGCGGAGCCGGATATTAGGATTCGATGCGCATATCAGATTGGTGCAGTTCCATAGCGATCCGATCAGCGATTATATGTTACTTGCCGATTCCCTCAGAAAGATACCGGAAATCGCCGGTGTATCACCTTATATCATGGAGAAGGGTCTGCTGGTGGCAGGCGCCGAGAGCGATGGTGTGGTAGTGCTGGGAATAGATCCCAGCATGCACCAAAGCGCCACGGATTTGCAGGAAATCATCGTCCAAGGAAATATATTCGAGAATAATCCCGATGGAATACCGGGAATGGCGCTGGGATTGAATCTGGCGGACGGATTGAGGATAAATGTCGGGGATACCATCTCGGTTTTATCACCTTCGGGTCTATTGACGGGGATGGTTATCCCCAGGATTAAGAAATTCCGCGTTGAAGGAATATTTCAAACCGGTCTGATAGATTACGACAACCTCTTCTGCTACATCCCGCTCAAATCCGCCCAATCCCTCTATGACTACGGCGACAAAGTATCCGGTATCGATATAAAACTGCATGATCTGTTCAAAGCTGAAGAAGTGAAAACATTGTTAGACCGTATGCTGGGATATCCCTACTATCCCCGCACATGGTATGAGATGCACCGCAATTTATTCAGCTGGATGCAGATAGAAAAATGGATGATGTTCATCGTTCTGTCCCTTATTATCTTAGTGGCGGTGTTCAATATCACCGCATCATTGATAATGATGATACTGGAAAAGAAAAGGGATATTGGGATATTGAAATCGATGGGCGCTTCCTCGTCGAATATCAAGCGTATATTCGCCCTTGAAGGCTTGGTGGTAGGCTTTTTAGGCGGCGGCTCCGGACTATTATTGGGATTTTTGATATGCTGGCTGCAGTACCATTACCAGTTCATCAAACTGCCGGGCGATGTCTATATCATCGATGTGTTTCCTATTCTGATGAATCCTTTCGACTTCATTTTTGTAGGAACAGCGGCGGTTATTTTATCATTTTTAGCGGCTTATTATCCGGCGCTTAAAGCGGCGCAGATACCGGCGGCGGAGGCTATCAGATATGAGTGAACCTATTCTGAAGTCTGAAGCAGTCATCAAGAATTATCATATCGACTCCACTGAAATCAAGGTTCTCAAAGGAGTCGATATCGAATTTCATTCCGGCGAAATCACCGCTATTATAGGGCCGTCGGGTGTCGGTAAATCCACTTTATTGAATATATTGGGAGCGCTGGATTATCCCACTTCCGGTGATGTAATTTTCAAGGGAAGGCGGTACAGTGTGATGTCTGAGAAGGAATTATCAACATTCCGCAGCCGCAGTGTGGGTTTCGTCTTCCAATTTCATCATCTGCTGGGAGAATTCACCGCTTTGGAAAATGTGATGATGCCCGCTCTTATCGCCGGAGAGAACCGGCAAAAGGCTGTGAGCAAAGCGGAAGAATTGCTTGATAAATTGGGATTGACGGTCAGAATTCAGCATAAACCCTCGGAATTATCCGGAGGCGAGCAGCAGCGGGTGGCGGTCGCCAGAGCTTTGATCAACGAACCGAATATCGTCCTGGCCGACGAACCCTCCGGCAATCTTGATCAGGATACCGGAAGGCAGTTGAGCGATATGCTTTGGAGATTAGCGCGGGAGAAGGGTTATTGTTTCATCATTGTTACTCATAATCTCGAATTAGCGGGTCACGCTGATAGGATTGTGCGGATGCGGGACGGCAGAATTGAGCCGGAATGAGGACGGAATATTTTGCCTTATTTGAGGCTTTGGACTTTACTGTCTGTCCGAGAACTAAAAAAAGTGATGTTACCCGTGCAACAGATTCTCTGTACTTTGTTGCATATATTTGTATTTTAGAAGATTGTCGCAGAGTGCGGGGACTCTGCGATACATCAAGTGTGTTGTCTTTTTTTGTTATAATGAGCGACATTAATTTTAATCATTTAGTAATCCCCCCTTCCCCCATAAGCGCTTAATTAAGATATAAATCACATGATGTAGGGGCGCGGTTTCCGCGCCTAAAAATATCCGTTTAAATCAGGGCGGGGGAACCCCGCCCCTACAAATGTGGGATGACTTGCAGGGATGGACGGCATCCGCCCCTATCTAAATTTGAATATGCATCCTGCTAGGGCGAAGCATTTTCTTTACAATTAATCAATATCAATTTTACAAACTTAGGCGCTTACCGCTATGACATCGACAAAAAATTGTCGATGTTTTCAGAATGTTATTTTCATATCGAACCGCTGATTATAATATCAGTGTCATCATTCTTTCATCAGCGTCATCAGCGGTTCAAAAAAAATTCAACTGCGCAGCCTCCTATTCCTGGCGCAGCACCGAACGAGGTGTAGAATACTTCGCCCTGCTTTCAGTGAACACATGTTTTAACTGAACAGACTAAAGTCTATTCTCCCAAATGTTAACCGTTCACTGTTCACCGTACAACGGTGTGATTTTTGCATATAAATTTTAGAAATTTATATAAATTTAAATCAAGATTGAAAATGCTTGATTTTGGACAATTTTATTATTAAATTTAAACATAATTGGATGAATATATAATGCCGTATTTCAGATATGTTATTGTTTAAGGGGGATACAGGGTATGAATAACAGATTTTCACTGCGTGTTCAGCAGGTGATTCAGTTTTCCAGGGAGGAAGCTATCAGGCTGGGGCATGATTTCATTGGAACCGAACACCTGTTATTGGGTTTGATGCGGCTGGGTGAAGGACTTGCGGTTCAGATATTACAGAATCTTAGCTGCGATATGGATGAAGTCCGCGAGACTATTGAGGAGATGGTTGAACCCAGCGGGACAGTGGCGAAAATCGGGAACATACCTTTCACCAAGCGAGCGGAGAAGGTGTTGAAGGTGTCATATATTGAAGGCAGGAACTATTCCAGTGAGATTATCGGCACTGAACACCTGCTTTTAGCGTTAATCAAAGATGAGGATGGTATGGCGGCGCAAGTGCTTAAGAGTTTCCATGTCAACTATGATAATGTGAAAACCGAACTTGACAATATTCTTCGCGGTTCATCACAGCTTAATCCTCCCAATCCGGCGGAACGGGAGAAGGGCAGGACTCAGAATGTAGACCATTACGGGCGGGATTTAACTAAACTCGCCCGCGAAGGCAGACTCGATCCCATCATCGGCCGAGACAAAGAGATTCAGCGTGTCGCTCAGATATTAAGCCGCCGGAAGAAGAATAATCCGGTGCTTATCGGCGAGCCCGGGGTGGGTAAAACCGCTATTGTGGAAGGATTGGCGCTTCGCATCATCAATCAGCAGGTTTCACCTGTATTATACAATAAGCGTGTAGTCCAATTGGATTTGGGAGCGATTGTCGCCGGGACCAAGTACCGGGGGCAGTTTGAGGAACGGATAAAAGCTATTATGAAGGAATTGGAAAATAATTCCGATGTGATAATTTTTCTGGATGAGCTTCATACAATTGTGGGCGCGGGTTCGGCCTCAGGTTCATTAGACGCTTCCAACATGTTCAAACCCGCATTATCGCGGGGCGAACTGCAATGTATCGGCGCCACCACTATGCAGGAATTCCATAACATTATCGAAAAAGACGGCGCGCTGGAACGCAGATTCCAAAAAGTACTGGTTGAGCCTTCCAATGTTGACGATACTTTGGAAATACTGTATGGCTTGCGAAAATTTTACGAAGAGCACCATGGGGTTAAATATACCGATGCGGCGCTGCGTTCAGCGGTAACTTTGGCTGACCGCTATATTTCCGATAGATTCCTGCCGGATAAAGCTATCGATGTGATAGATGAGACCGGCAGTAAAATCCGGCTGGCTAATATCTCTATCCCTAAGAATATCACTGAATTGGAAGCTCAGATAGAAAAATTACGCCGTCAGAAGGAAGAGCTGGTGAAACAGCAGGAGTATGAACAAGCGGCGGTATTGAGAGATAAAAAGCAGAAGTTGGAAGCCCAGTTGAAGCTGGAACGGGAACATTGGGAAACCGCCGCCGCCGCGGAACCCAGTTTAGTCTCCGAAGAAGACATCTCGGAAGTGGTCGCAATGATGACCGGTATCCCGGTCACGAAAGTGGCATTGTCCGAATCGCAGAAACTGCTTGATATGAAAAACATCATATCGAAGAAGATTGTAGGGCAGGAAGAGGCGTTGGAGTCCATCGCCAACGCTATCCGGCGCTCCCGGGCAGGTTTAAAGAATACCAGGCGGCCGATAGGTTCATTCATATTCATAGGTCCCACCGGCGTTGGTAAGACTGAGACCGCTCATGCGGTGGCGGAATATCTTTTTGAGGACCGGCAGGCTTTAATCCGGGTGGATATGTCGGAATACATGGAGAAATTCAATGTATCGCGCTTGATAGGCGCGCCGCCGGGATATGTGGGTTACGAAGAAGGGGGGCAGTTATCGGAGAAAGTACGCCGCAAACCCTACAGCGTGGTATTGTTCGACGAAATCGAAAAAGCACATCCCGATGTATTCAATATTCTGCTATCGATTCTTGATGAAGGGCAGTTGACTGACGGATTAGGCCGGAAAGTGGATTTCCGCAACACTATCATCATCATGACCTCCAACGCCGGTTCCCGTGAAGTCGCTAAGGGGACGACTATGGGATTCGCCGCCCAACAGTCTCATCAGGACTACAAGAAGATGTCGGAACGGATGATGTCCGAGATCAAGAAAATCTTCCGGCCGGAATTCATCAACCGCGTCGATGAAATCATCACTTTCAAGCGGTTGACACTACAGCATATTATTGAAATTGAGAAAATTTACATCGATGATATCAATAATCGGCTGAAAGAGAAATCGATTTCTATCGAGGTTGAAGATGAAGTTCTGAATTGGCTGGGCAAGAAGGGATTTTCCGCTGAAACCGGCGCCAGACCTTTGCGAAGGTTGATCGAGAAGGAGCTGGAGAATCCTTTGGCGGAGGAGATATTGAACGGAGTATTCGCTGAAGGATCGGTAGTGAATATCTCAGTCAAGGACGATAAGATTAATTTTGTTGAGATTAACCGCATAGAGGCGCTGGAGGACAGTAAAAGTCCGGCGGGGAGGTAGATGTAGTAATAATAGCAGATATGAAAAGCCGCATTTAACTGCGGCTTTTTCATTCAAGATTATTCCTCAGTCGGCGGCCGGAAGCCGAAGCTCTTTTCCGAATCCTTCTGCATCAATTTAATCTCGCCGAATTGATCTTCATACTTCTTTATGTTATCGCTTAAAGCCAGGTGTAATTGTTTGGCGTGCTGAGGGGTCATTATGATGCGGGACTGCACCGTCGCTTTCATCAATCCCGGCATCATCCGCGCAAAATCAATCACCACTTCCGCCGGAGAATGGGTTATTAGCGCTAAGTTTGCGTATATACCTTCCCCGACCTTTTCATCCAATTGTACTTGTATCTGCTGTTTTTGAGGTTTCATGTCATTTATCCTTTTGATTTGTTTATGTAATCAGTTTCTGCATAAATTTACGAAAAATAAATTGATAATCAAGTTTATCAAGCCCGCTGTTTGCACAAATCGGATATTTTGATTAATTTACTCTGAAAATAGGGTCTAGGGGCTGGGGTTTAGGGTTTAGTTCAATGTGGTGTCGACTCTCCGCAGTCGACACCATACATAATAAAAACAATGCATTAGTGTCATACGAGGACGCATGACATCACTTTTATCATTCGCGCTAATTCGTATTTATTCTTAGTTAACATAACATAATTATGACAGAAAAAACATCAAAGCGGCTGTTTTTAATTGACGGGACTGCGCTGGCGTACCGTTCACATTTCGCTTTTCAAAGCAGGCCCTTAACCGATTCGAAGGGGCGGAATATATCCGCTGTTTTCGGCTTCATGAATACACTTTTTTCAATCATCAGCCATGAACAACCGGAATATTTAGGGATCGCTTTCGACACTAAAGCACCCACTTTCCGCCATCGGATTTATCCCGAATATAAAGCTACGCGGCAGAAGATGCCGGAAGATATGGCTGACCAATTACCCATCCTACAGGAAACTATCCAAACATCAGGATTAACAGCGATTGAGATGGAGGGATATGAAGCCGATGACTTGATGGGAACTATCGCGGTCAAGGCGGCGGAAGAGGGATATGAAGTGTACTTAGTGACCGGTGATAAGGACTTTTTCCAGCTGGTCAATGATAAAATACTGGTGTATAACCTCCGTAAAAGCGCGGCTGACCCGGAAATCATGGGATCTATAGAAGTGAAGGAGAAATTCGGCGTTCTGCCGGAGAAAGTCATAGACACATTGGCGCTTATGGGCGATTCCTCCGATAATGTCCCCGGCGTCAGGGGTATAGGGCCTAAAGGCGCAGTGGAGATAATCAACCAATTCGGCAGTCTGGATGAAGCCCTGAATAGAATGGGAGAGATAAAGGGGGCTAATCGGAAAAAGTTAGAAGAGGGTAGAGAATCCGCGCTGTTCTCCCGCCAATTGGTGACCATCAAGACCGACTGCCCGGTGGATTTCGACTCTTCAAGATATAAACTGAAATTGAATGACGCCGGATTGCGGGAGAAATTCCGGGAATTGGAATTCCATTCATTACTCAGATATTTGAAGGAAGAGGAAAAACCGGCGCAGAAAGCTGAATATCATACGGTTTCCACTTCTGAAGAATTGGATAAGCTGATAAAAATCATAGGTAATGCCGGGCTATTATCCTTCGATACTGAAACGACCTCGGAAGAACCGATGCTGGCGGAATTAGTGGGCTTGTCCTTTTCTGTGAAGGTTGGTGAAGCTTATTATATTCCGGTCAATGCGTTTGAATTGACTGATAAAGAAATTCCGCTTTCTGAATTCTCCTGGTTCGGTGGGAAGGCGCATCGTGAGACTTCATATATCTTGTCGAAGCTGCAGCCTATATTAGAGAATTCCCATATTCCCAAGTGCGCGCAGAACGGCAAATATGATATCAATGTGCTGAGTAATTACGGGATAGAAGTTCAAGGATTAGTGTTCGACACTATGGTGGCGGCTTATCTGCTCAACCCCGGGTCAAGAGGCTATAACCTCGATGCGTTATCGGAGAAATATCTGCGCATCACCAAGATCCCTACCTCGGACTTGATTGGCAGCGGCGCTAAGCAGATAACGATGGATCAGGTCGAGGTTGCGAAAGTGTCGCTCTACGCCTGCGAAGACGCCGACTGCGCCTTCAGATTGACCGGCTTACTGCGCAAAGAGATAAAATCCGCCGAATTAGAGGAATTGAACGAAAAAGTGGAAATCCCGCTAATTCCGGTGTTAGCGCATATGGAGCGTAACGGAGTGGCTTTGGATAAAGCTTTCCTGCGTAATATGTCGATGGAACTTGAAGAAGGGATGATTCTGAAAGAGCGGGAGATATACCGTCATGCCGGGATGGAATTCAATATCAATTCGCCCAAGCAGTTGAGCGAGATTTTATTCGATAAGCTCAACCTGCCGGTGATACGGAAAACTAAGACCGGTCCTTCCACCGATATTCAAGTACTGAACAAATTGAAGGCTTACGATCCTTTACCTGCGTTGATTTTAGAATACCGCTCGCTGGCGAAGTTGAAGAGCACCTATACCGACGCTTTACCGGAACTGATCAATCCCCATACCGGGCGGGTGCATACATCTTATAATCAGACTATCGCCGCCACCGGCAGGCTGTCTTCTTCTAATCCCAACCTGCAGAATATCCCTATACGGACAGAGATGGGCGGGCAGATACGGAAAGCCTTCATTCCCGGCAATGAAGGATGGAAGATATTATCGGCGGATTATTCTCAGATTGAACTGCGGATATTGGCGCACATTTCCGGCGACCCCGGGCTGCTGGAATCCTTCAGAAAAGGGGAAGATATCCATCGCCGCACCGCATCGCTGATATTCAACACACCGATTGAATTAGTGGAATCCGATATGCGCCGCGCCGCCAAGGAAGTGAATTTCGGCGTGATATACGGCATGCGCGACTTCGGTTTATCGGAGCGGTTAGGAATCCCCCGCAAGCGCGCCAAGGAATTCATCGACTCCTATTTCCAAAGCTATCCCCGTATATCATCCTATGTGGAATCCACCATCGAAAAGGCGC
>JADHWD010000053.1 GCA_016783645.1 bacterium | reverse complement strand
ATGATTCTGTTGATTTACTATGTTTTTGGGAAATCCAGCCGATTTTCCGATTTCCATGTATAATTAACACAATATGTTACAAAATCTGATTTTACGAATTTCGGTCAAATTTGGACTAAATCAACAGAGTCATTAATATCAAATAATTACTATAAATGTAAGAGATGCGCTCTAACACTGGTTGTGTAATAATCTGACTTCATACGAATTTTTCCAGCGTCAATTCACCGGACGAGTATCTGCCATAGGTGAAATCTTTATACCAGTTTCCGGTGTTTATAAGGAGACCGTTGTCAATATTTTCTATATAAGGTTGATGGGTGTGCGCCATCAGGACATAATCACATCCTGAATTGATTTTCACTCCGGCGTATCGTCTATAGTCATTCCGGCTGGAGGTGTCTTCGCGGTCAGATTGGATATCCCGGCTGGTCGAACTCGACCAATCGGCGATTTTCATCCCTATATCGGGATGAATGAGCAGGAATAATTTTTGATTGAATTTGGAACGGAGTAATTTTTTCAAGAAGAGATAGCCATAGTCCTTTTTATTCAATCCGTCCCCATGAAAAAGGTGGAAACGCTTGTCATCGGCGGTGAATTCCAGCGTATCAGGGTATGTGTCTATTCCGATTTCATCCCGCAGAAAACTCCCTAACCGGAAATCGTGGTTGCCGGCGAGGTAATAAATATGCAGACCGTTCGCAATCCAGCCGGATAATAAACATAACGCTTTGAAATGACGCTTAGGGATTACCGTTCTCCATTCGTACCAGAAATCGAAGAAGTCGCCGAGTATGAAAAGGTGATTGCCGGGACGGGCGGTTTGCCGGCCGAAAGCGGCGATGCGGTCGATTTTATATATTTCCCTTTCGGCCGGATGTATTCCCAGATGCGCGTCGCTGATGAAAAATAGCTGGTTGAAGTTAGAGAGATTCATTTATAATGAGCGACTTTAATTCAAGTATCTTAATAATCCCCCCGCCCCCCCTTTAGTAAAGGGGGGAGTCATATTTCCACCTTTTTTAAAGGGGGACTAAGGGGGATTATTTCTTTGGTTAAATTTATTAAAGGACAATATTTAATGTCGTTCATTATAATAGGATCACTTATATTCCACTACCATTGATTCCTCCATCTCTTCAGGCTTATCAGTCCCCAGTATCTCCAGCATGGTGGGTGCGATATTGCATAATTTGCCGTCTTCCCGCAGTCTCTGAGGACGGATTTCATCATCGATGAAGATGAAATGCACCGGATTGGTGGTATGGGCGGTGAAGGGCGAACCGTCATCGTCGATCATTTTATCGCAGTTGCCGTGATCGGCGGTAAGCAGCATAGTGTAACCATTCTTCTTGACTACCGGCAGGAGTTTTCCCACGCAGGAATCCACCGTCTCCACCGCCTTGACCGCCGCCCGGAATACTCCGGTATGCCCCACCATATCGCAGTTGGCGTAATTCAGGATAACAGCGTGGTATTTTTGGGTTTCGAGCGCTTCTATTATTTTAATAGTAACATTATAAGCGCTCATTTCCGGTTTTAAATCATATGTAGCCACTTTAGGTGATGGGACTAATATCCTGCCTTCCCCTTCAAAAGGGGTCTCTTCGCCTCCGTTGAAAAAATAGGTCACATGAGCGTATTTTTCGGTTTCAGCGATACGAAGCTGTTTCATACCGGCTTTTGATAGAATCTCACCGAAGATATTGTTCAGATGTCTGGCAGAGAAGGCGATGGGAAAAGTGAAATCTTCTTCATATTCGGTCATGGTGACCAAATCCATGCCGATTAAATCCCGCTTAAATCCGCTGAAGTCGGGATCGGCTAAAGCTTTGCACATCTGGCGGGTTCTGTCAGCTCTGAAATTGAAAAACACCACGCCGTCTCCTGAAATGATTCGTCCTACAGGCTCATTCCCATTGACGATAACCGAAGGGATGATGAATTCATCGGTCACATCTCTATTATACGAATCGATAACCGCTTCTTCAGCGCTGCCGAACCGTTTACCGTCTCCGTCAACTATAGCTCTATAAGCTTTTTCTATCCGGTCCCATCTTTTATCTCTATCCATAGCGTAATACCTGCCTGATACAGAGGCTATTTTACCTATACCGGTTTCCGCCATGAATTCTTCCAGCTCTTTGATGTAATTCAATCCGCCGTGAGGCGAAGTGTCTCTGCCATCGGTCAAGGCGTGAATATAGACATTTTCTCTGCCGGTTGATTTGGCCATTTTCAACAATGCTTTGAGATGATTCATAGAGCTGTGAACACAGCCGTCGGATACCAGTCCAATCAGATGAATCGCTTTATCCGATGGTGTTTTCCGCATCAAGTCCAGCAGGACTTCATTCTGAAAGAATTCCCCCTCAGCGATGGCTTTGTCGATTCTGCTGATGTCCTGATACACAATTCTGCCGGCGCCGATGTTTAAATGTCCCACCTCGGAGTTACCCATCTGCCCTTGGGGCAGACCGACGGATTCTCCGGATGCTCCAATCAGCGTATGCGGATAGTCAGCTAATAAATTATCGATGATAGGAGTATTCGCTTGTGCGATTGCGTTCCCTTCGGTCTTGGGATTATATCCGAAACCATCCAGGATGACTAATATTACTTTTTTATTCATAAATTCCTGTTAGTCTATCTATACAAGACGACATTAATTGGCTCTTCGCTGTTTTATGTGTGTAACCTCTAAGTTAAACTAACAACCCACTTATCGTCATTCCGGCTTGTCCGGAATCGGTTTCGTAAGACAGTAAGATTCCCGGCGCGTCCGCTTTAAGCGGACTTGCGGGAATGACGGTGCGGGGGCGGGTTTGAAAAAAAGTACATAGCAAAATTCCGATAATAACTCTACCCATACAATATACCGTTCACCATCAAGTGTTTACTGTTCACTAATCACCGATTAATATCCGCTATTCCTTCTTCACTTCCGGCGTATCATTGGAAGTAATAGAATTCTTCCTTCTGCCCGCCTCAACGATCAATTTTAATCCTATAATGATAAATACCAGGGGCCACCAGTCTCGGATCAAATCGCCGGCATCGATTCTGATCACCCGATAGTTATCCGCTAAAAATAACAATCCCACCAGCAATAAAATACCGGCGGGGATGAGCAAACCCCAGTCTTCGGGATTGAAAATATAAGTCAGAAGGAAAGCTGCCCCTACGATTATGGGAAATATAGGCCATTGATAGTGCATGGGATCGTACAGGATATTGTTGTACCTGAGATAGAAAAATAATCCCAGTAAAAACAGCAGACTGCCGGGGAATACCATACCTCTTTCGGATGAGAAGAAAGCCCCGAAGAGAAATACGCCGCCTAAGATAATCAATATTATCGACCAATGGAAATCCCAAAAGTCCATAGAATGTAACAGCAGAACGATTCCGACGACTATTATCGCAACGCCCAAACTAGCTGATTTTCTGCCCTGCATTTTATTTCTCCTTTGAAAAATTATCCGACCCACTTTCCGGCAATGCGAATGCGAGCGCGATATAGACCAATAATCCTATGCCGCCGGTTATTAAGATGAATAGAATCCATAACAACCTGCATAGTCCGGGGTCTATTTTGAAATATTCCGCGGTTCCTCCGGCTACTCCCAATATCACCCGGCTGCGGCTGCGGTATAACCGCCGGCCGCTCCTGTCTTGACTTCCGGTCCCGGTTGTCGCGCCGGAGGAGGAGATCTCCGGCTGGGCGGAATCGGTGACAGCGCGTCCGGGTCTAATAATCATGAAGATACCGATGATGATTATAATTAAGGGAATGACGAAACCCCAGAAATCGACTCCGCGCCATATCCAATACCGCCAGTGCAGGCTGTGCAGGAGGAACGCTATTCCCAGTATCAGTAAAAATATTCCCCAATAGAACCGGCTGTCAGCTTTTTTTTTATCCGGAGCGGATTGGATACCCGAAGGTTCGAGCGGGATGATGATCAGAGCCGAAATATATAAAATCAGACCGAATCCGCCGGTCAGAGTGAATACCACCCATAGAATCCGCATCAATGTGGAATCAATATTGAAATATTGAGCGAATCCGCCGCACACTCCGGAAATCCAGCGGTCATTCAGGGAGCGAAAGAGTTTTTTAGGTTCGTTTTCGGACATAACAACTCCAAAATATTATTAAAACTTGGTGAACCTTGCATAAGCCTTGTGTTCGTTGTTGAAAAAAAAGAAAACCACAAAGGACACCAAGAATCCACTAAGAACACAAAGGAATAAAATCGATATTAAAATTTATATTTTCCCGAAGAACATTAGAATACCGATCCCGACGAACACGACCGCCGCCGCTTTCTGAATCAATTCCGGCGGGATGAACCTCTGCAGGAAGATACCCAGAGTGACGGCGACGATGCTGGAGGCGGTGAATCCTAAAACCGCTCCGATTAGAGCGGGGACGGGTTTTTGTCCCTGCGCAACATAAGTCACTAATGCGCCCTGCGTTTTGTCGCCCAATTCCGCCAGGAAGATCAAGCCGAACATGGTGATCAGGCTTTTAATTTCCATTATGAATCCTCCTCCGGCGGTAAAATTGACAACACTTTTAATCTTTTCATCCCGGCTGGCACGCGGCACTCGGCGATATCACCCACCCGTTTTCCTAATAAAGCTTTACCCACCGGAGATTTCAGCGATATTTTCCCCTTCTCAACATCCATTTCGGGTGGTGATACTAATGTATATACTAATTCGGTTTCACGATCCAAATCTTTGAGGACAACCCGGTTAAGGATACTCACGGAATCGGTATCGATTTTATCGATATCGATAATCTGAACTTTGGACAGTGTCTCGTGTAATTTGTGGATATGATTATGAATCCTCGCCAGCTCTTCTTTTGCGGCGTCGTATTCTGCGTTTTCAGACAAGTCGCCCTGCCTGCGCGCTTCGTCCAATTTCTTCGCCATCTGCGGACGCTTCACCTTTTCGTACTCCCGCAATTCAGCTTCAACTTTGGCGA
This sequence comes from bacterium, assembly GCA_016783645.1. Lineage (GTDB taxonomy): Bacteria > Electryoneota > Tariuqbacteria > Tariuqbacterales > JADHWD01 > JADHWD01. The sequence continues at coordinate 10,282 of JADHWD010000053.1, read as the reverse complement.
GCCCCGAACGGGTCAGATAAACAGTTTCCACCGTGAAAACTCCAATAAATATTCGTTAATTTTCTTTCTTCACTATATTAAAGAAATTTTCAATTCCTTTAAAAACAGCATAGGCGGTCTTTTTTCGGAAATCATCTTCGCGTAACATAGCTTCTTCCTGGGGATGCATTATAAACGCCGCTTCCACTAATACCGACAACATCCCCGACGCTCTCGCAACGGCTAAGTCATGATAATATAAACCGTCATCCTGTAATTTCAGTTCCTTTACAAGACTGCGGTGAATGCAGCGGGCTAAATCGGCGGAATGAGGATGATAAAAGTGCACTCCGGTTCCATGATTGAGGAAAGGATTGATACCTTCGGGCAGGGCGTTATTATGCACAGAGATGAAAATATCCGCTCCCCACGCTTCGGCGATATCCACTCGCCGGTATAAATCGACGGTCGAATCATCCTCTCTTATCATCAAAACTTCCGCGCCGTTTTTCCGCAATAAATCCGCCAGTTTTTTAGCGATATCAAGATTCACATCTTTTTCCAGCAGTCTTGTTGGACCGACAGCTCCGAATTCCCCGCCTCCGTGACCAGCGTCAACCGCAATTTTCAATCCTTTGATTTTCGGAATATCAGGAGGATGTTTCACATGCAGAACGAATCCGCCCTCGGTGATTTCAGGCTTATATCCCCATAGCCTCGGCGATTTGACAATGACATCAATGAGCATCGTTTGCGCGTCTTCCTGCTTCCAATCGACCCGTTTGATATAATCACCGCTGTATCTTACACGGTCGAGGTGAGATTCGATCCCGTACAGCCGCAGTCTGATTCCGGACGGATTATCAAACTCTTCGACCTTTACCGCCGGGTAGCTGCGGCAGGGGACGATCAATCTGGACTCAGATTGATTCTCCTCGATATACGCTTTATAAATCCTCTCAATCCGCGGTAGTTGCCCATCAGGAACAACTGTGGCGAATTTATCTTCAATCCATACTTCATGCGCATCGTTCAGTCTTATACCATAGAAATTGCCCATTTTCACATGCGACCATACAGTAGTTCCCGAATCGGGGAACATGTAATACACACCGGCGAAGGGGCTGTAGCGCATTACCGCATGCGGGTCGATAACCATCAGCAGGCAGCCGGTTGAATCGGTCAATATCTCGGAGGTGTAAATTGTAGGTTCCGGAATTTTATAAGGCAGTATTACACTGACTGATTCATTCAATAAAGCGGCTTCTATAATAAAATATCCTATATTATAATCAAAGGGCAGGTAAGCTATGAAAGCTCCCGAAGGAAATACCGCCGCCGGAAATCCGTCAACCGTGACCGGAATCATAGCGGGATTGACCGAACCGAATACAAATACGGAATCCACTTTCGGTAATACCGGCGGATTACCATCGCTGTCAATCCTTGGAAAAACAACATCTAAAATAATTCCAGCAGATACAGCGCAAGGCAGTGAAACGATTAAAATTATTAAATACAGCCTCTTCACTTTTTCACGCGATTGAAAATGATATTAAGTCCGATGAGCACTAAGAAGGGCTGAACGGATTCGATGACGCTAGATTTGGGAGCGATCAATCCCGCCAGCCCGCCGGTGGCGATCACCTTACATCTTCCTCCCAGTTCATCCCATATCCGTTTCACAATTCCATCGACCGATTCCAAAGCTCCGAACATGATTCCCGCCTGCACGCTGGTTTCAGTATTTCTTCCGATAATTTTATCGGGAAAATGCAGATCGACTCTGGTGAGTTTTGCGGCGCGGCGGTGCAGTTCTTTAGAGCTGGTTTCCAATCCGGGAGCGATGACACCGCCGAGATACACTCCGTCGGAACTGATTACATCGAAGGTGGTGGCGGTGCCGAAATCGACTATAATTAAAGGTCCGCCGAACAATGTATAACCTGCGACCGCATTGCAAATACGGTCGGGACCGACAGCGCGGGGATTATCATAGGCGTTTTTTATACCGTAATCAGCGTCGGATTCCACCATGAAGGGTTCAATATGCAATCTTTCGCTGGACATCCGCAGGATAGCAAGCGTCACTTCGGGCACGACCGAGGATATCGCTGTATATTTGATTTCATTGAACTTGAAATCCGCCAAGCGTGAAAGAGCCATCACTTGAGTGAACCATTCATCCCCAGTGCGGGTGGGGATGGTGGAAGCGCGCCAGTTAGCGGCTAATTCATCATCCTTGAATAATCCCATCACAGTGTGGGTGTTGCCGATATCTATCGCTAATAACATAAAGAAAAAGTTGTCAAGTTAGAAAGTTACAAGTTGCAAGTTGCAAGTTACAAACTGAAATGTGAACCTTGCACTCGTTCCCACGCTCCCGCGTGGGAATGCATATTTTTTTCCCTTCGTGGAAATTACATTTTCAAGGGCGACCGCAAGGGTCGCCCCTACTATTTACCATTTAACTTCAAGACTGCCGGAGATTACTTTACGGATGCCCTTAGAAGTTTTCACCAGCAATTCACCTTTATCGTTGATATCCAGACATTCTCCACTGAAACTTTCTCCGTCCAAGTACACCCTGCAGTGATGCCCCCAGATACTGCACTCCTTCCGGTATAATTTTACGATTTCTTCCGGTGAAAATCCAATATACATCTCATTTAATTCCTGGAAAATCATCTTCAACAGCTGTCTCCGCTCCCAATTCCCGCCGAAAAAATAAGTCAATGAAGATGAGATGTTTATTACTTCATCACTCAATAAACCTTCGCCCGGAGTGATATTTAATCCAATCCCGATAATAAGACAGATTTTATCTTCAATTGTAATAGCTTCAATGAGCATCCCCGCGATTTTCTTTCCTGAAATGAAGAGGTCATTGGGCCATTTTATATCAATAGTTTTGGCGGGCAGATTATAGCTCTCCACATATCTTTCAACCGCATGTTTCAAAGCGATGGAAACAGCTAATGAATAGAGAGATATGTGGTCATTCGGCAGTTTAGATTTAAGCAGAACCGAGAAATATAATCCCATGCCGGAGGGGCTCTCCCACCGGCGGTTCATCCTGCCCCGCCCGTCTAACTGCTGTTCCGCCCAAACTACTGTCCCTTCGGGGCAGCCTGCTGCGTGTTCTTTAAGCCAGGTATTGGTAGAATTAATAACATCAAAATAGAACACTTTGTGTCCAACACCTGATTTTATTCCAAAATCGACTTCCTGCATATATAAAGAGGTTAAGGGCTTAGTTTTTGTAATTAGGTGATTCGGATTAAATACTCTGCGTTCCAAACTCCGCTTTCCGTTCTCAGTTCTCCGTTTTCCGTTTTCCGCGCTTTTTTTACATCTTATCGTATTCTCCGAATACCCGCCTTAGCGCGTCAGCCATTTCGCCGGCAGTAGCGCCGGTTTCAGCGCCTATAATGAACAGCGATATCAATTCACCGCCTTCTACAGCGCAGGAGGTTATCTCGGATAGTATCCGCTTGACTTCATCATTATCCCGCCGGGATTTGAAGCGCTTCAGTTTTTCAATCTGCTTGAGCTGGATAGTTTCGTCCACTCTCAGCAATTCCGGATGAGTTTTCTCCTCCTCGATGAATTCGTTCATCCCTACAACGATTTTTTCATTATTTTCCATCATTTTCTGATAGTTATAGGCGGAATCGGCGATGCGGCGGGCGAAATATCCCGTCTCCACCGCTTTTAAAGCGCCGCCCATATCGTCAATCTCTTTCATCAATTTGACAACTTCTTCTTCAATGGTGTCGGTGAGTCTTTCAATGAAATAAGAACCTGCTAAAGGATCGACGACATCAGCGGCGCCGCTCTCATGAGCGATAATCTGCTGACTACGCAGAGCGATTGTGGCGGCTTGCTCCGAAGGAAGCGCCAAAGCCTCATCATAAGAATTGGTGTGCAGTGATTGTGTGCCGCCGAGCACCGCCGCTAAGGCTTGAATGGTCACCCGGATGATGTTGTTCTGCGGCTGCTGGGCGGTCAGAGTGGAGCCGGCTGTTTGAGTGTGAAATCTCAGCATCAAGGAGCGGGGATTTTGAGCTTTGAACCGCTCTTTCATGATGCGCGCCCATATCCTTCGGGCGGCGCGGAATTTCGCCACTTCTTCCAACAAATTGTTATGAGCGTTGAAGAAAAAGGCTAATCTGGAGGCGAACCGGTCAACTTCCATTCCGGCTTCAACAGCCGCTTTCACATATTCCACCGCATTGGATAAGGTGAAAGCTAATTCTTCGACCGCGGTGGAACCCGCTTCGCGGATATGGTAACCGCTGATAGATATAGTGTTCCACAAGGGAATATTTTTATTGCAGTATTTGAACAGGTCGGTTATCAGCCTCATTGACGGGCGCGGGGGATAGATATAATTCCCGCGGGCGATATATTCCTTCAAGATGTCATTCTGCACCGTGCCCTGTAGTTTTTTGATATCAGCGCCCTGCTTATTAGCGGCGGCGATATACATCGCTAAAATAATCGAAGCGGTGGCGTTGATGGTCATGGAAGTCGACACTTTCTCTAATGGTATTTTGTCGAACAAGATCTCCATGTCTTCCAAAGTGTCAATCGCCACTCCGACTTTGCCCACTTCGCCTTGGGATAAAGGATGATCGCTGTCGTAGCCCATCTGGGTGGGCAGGTCGAAGGCGACCGATAGACCGGTTTGACCCTTTTCCAGCAATATGCGGTAGCGGCGGTTGGATTCTTCGGCGCCGCCGAATCCGGCGTACTGCCGCATAGTCCAAAACCGTCCGCGGTACATATTGGGCTGTACGCCGCGGGTGAAGGGATATTGTCCGGGATATCCCAGTTTCTCCTCATAATCGAAATCGGGCTCGGGCTCGTATATTTCATCAATAGGTAACCCCGATTCCGTGCGGAAGACGGGCTTTCGCTCCGGGAATTTAGCTTTGACCTTTTTAAGGTTATTTAGCCATGCTTGGCGTTTCATATCAATATGTATTCTTTTTGTAGGAAAATGGTGGGTTGAGAACCCACCCTACTTTACTTGTTCTGGCAGGTCTTGCACGCCGCAGGCGGGTGTGACCTGCCAGTAAATTAAGATTGAATTTCCTGGTTTCGGAGAAACCGGGCTGCCACTGAACGAAGGGCAGACGCAAGGTCTGCCCCTACAAATGTACATCGGGAATGTAGGGGCGACCCTTGCGGTCGCCCTTGATAATATATTTTCTTGCTATGTAGTATGCCACAGGCGTATATGGATTTTCCTTGATTATCATATCCGATGCGCTTCATAAAAAATAATCGGTATCACTGTCTAAGCCAGCGCATACCGATTAATCAGGTTTAATGTTATTTATCCTCGTGAAAATTCACTCTCCGATGATGATTAAAGTTTCACCCTTTTCCACCACCTGCCGTTCATCGACCTTTATCTCTTTGACAATCCCGTTCACCGGGGACACAATTTCATTTTCCATCTTCATAGCTTCCACCACGATAACAGGAGCGCCTTTTTTCACTTCCTGCCCTTCTTCCACTAGTATTTTGACCACTAAACCCGGCATAGGGGCTTTGATCATCCCTCGGCTTTTAACGGCGGTTCCGCCGCCCATGAATTTATTCATCATCCGCGTCCGCTCATCCTCCATCTCTAATTCGTATTCGCCGCCCCGCCAGTTGATTAAATAGCCGGAGCCGTTGGGGATTATACGAAAGAGATAGACTTTTCCTTCGAGCAGAATAGAGACGGTGTTTTTATCGATTTCGGCGGAATGACATTGATAGCGGATACCGTCGATTTCGATTTCATCATCGCCGGGGATGACTTCAAGAACGCGGTCTCCGGTTTTAATTGTCAATTTTTCCTGCTGGATCATGGAATCTGGGTTTATTATTAATTAACAAGGATATACAGGATTCAAGATTTAAAAGTAACATTATAGCTTCTTGTATTACATGATGTCGGGATTGAGACAATCCCGACTCCACGAGAAGAACACCTGCCGTGGAGGCAGGATTGTCTCAATCCTGCCTTGTCAAACAACTATAATGTTGTATTTAAACTAATTCGCTTTGAATTTTTTCAATGGGAATCCCTTCTTCGCCTCGGCGGGATTCTACACACATTATATCCAATATGTCCTCAATAGCTTCTTGAATATTCTTAAACTCCTGGTACGGAATAACAGCTTCGATTCTACTGCCTTTTTCATCAACAATATAGCGTGGATGAAGTGTTAATCTGGATTTAATTTCAAGATTATCAGTATATTTCATTATTAGGTACTCCTATAAATAATTATCTAATCCCTTCCAGCCGCCCGGCGGTCAGCCAGCCGCTCTTTCGAGGGATATTATCGGTATTACTACTTTTATTTATTTGATGTTCCTTCAACTTCGCATGGAACAAAGCCGCCGCCGCCGCCATCGCCCGCAGGGCATCACCAGGGATTTCCGCTCCAGCGGTCAATTTTTGGGCTTCGATGAAGCCGGTATGATAATCGCCCTCGATAAAATCCTGATGATTCAATACGGTCAATAAGAAGGGAATACCGGTCTTCACGCCGGAAATCCTGTATTCATGTAGCGCTCGTTTCATCCTTTCGATAGCGGTCAAGCGGTCTTCTCCCCACACTATTAGTTTCGCTATCATGGGATCGTAATGGACGGAAATTTCCGAACCTTGATATACGCCGCCGTCAACTCTGACGCCGGGACCCTGCGGGACGATATATTCGGTCAGTATCCCGGTATCAGGCAGGAAGTTTTCATCTTCGGAATAGATGCGGCATTCGACAGCATGTCCCCGGCGGGTGATACCTTTCTGCTTATACCTGAGAGGTTCGCCGCCCGCGATTAATATCTGTTCCTTGACTAAATCGACCCCGGTCACCATTTCGGTCACCGGATGTTCAACCTGCAGGCGGGTGTTCATTTCGAGGAAATAGAATTTACCCTGTGAATACATGAATTCCACCGTTCCGGCGTTGATATAACCGCAGGCTTTTGCCGCGTTGACCGCCGCTTCGCCCATAGCTGAACGGGTCTGCTCATCGATGACCGGCGAAGGAGCTTCTTCAATCACCTTCTGATGCCGCCGTTGGATGCTGCATTCCCGCTCGCCCAGATGTATTACATTACCTTGAAGGTCAGCCAGTATTTGAATCTCAATATGGCGGGGATTGACCAGATATTTTTCCAGATAAACCGTGCCGTTGCCGAAGGAGGATAGAGCTTCCCTTGAAGCCGATTCTAATGACTTAAGCAATGAACCGGGTTCATGCACGATGCGCATCCCCTTGCCGCCGCCGCCGTATGCGGCTTTTATCATCACGGGATAGCCTAACCGTTCCGCTTCTTTTAAAGCGCTCTCGTCCGCTTCCACCGCTTCGCATCCCGGCACTACCGGGACTCCGGCTTGAGTCATAATAGCCCGCGCTTCGGTCTTAGAGCCCATGGCGCTGATAGCGTTAGGCGGAGGCCCGATGAAGATGATGCCTTCGTCGGCGCACATTTGGGCGAAACCGCTGTTTTCGGCGAGGAATCCATAGCCGGGATGAATTGCGTCAGCGCCGCACTTTTTAGCGGTTTCGACAATTTTATCCGCCTTGAGATAGCTTTCGCGGGCGGGAGCGGGACCGATTAAATATGCTTCATCGGCTAACAGCACATGTGGGGCTTTGCGGTCGATTTCCGAATAGACCGCGGCTGAAATTATACCCATCTCCCGGCAGGCGCGGATCACTCTTAAGGCGATTTCGCCGCGGTTGGCGATGAGGATTTTGCGGATTTTAAGCTTGTTAGTCATATCCTAAAATTAACATTTCCTGCGATTTGCCGTTTTGCGAAAGAACATATCTATATTCTCCATAGGAAAAAACGGTAACATTTTTCTTTAGCTTTTTAAGAGTATCTACTAAAAACTCAATTGAAGGTATCCCATCGCTTCTATATGATATAACAATGTGCGATTTTCGGTATTTGTTCAATAAATCAACGAATGCTTTCGATATTTTATCTTTATAATTCCAGGGATTGAATATGTTTTTCAAAGGTTTATGTTTCTTTGAAAAATCGATCTTATCTTTCCAACCCTCATAACCGCATAATCCTTCTAAAAAATGATAAAAATGCAGATAGTCAACATTTGAACCGTTTATAGAAATATATGGAGTGTCGATATATACCAAATCGAAATCGATATCTAATTCCATGGCATCCATATTCAAGGAGATATTCTGTTTTCCATTATCGAATATGGCTTGATTCAGTTCTTCCGTAAATTTTCTTATATACCAATTGAATGATTTATCCCAGGTAACTTTATTGCCGAAAGACCGTTTGACATCGTTAGTTCTCATATAGAGATTTTTTCTATGAAATAGATTGAATGGTCTTTTAATTATACACGCCTGAAACAGACACCATAACAGCATTGCGTATTTGTATGAATAATGGTCGAAATAACTATTCAAATTATAAATATAGTTGTCAATAAAAATATTTTCATCATCGGTAAAATAAACATCCTTGAATATATTTTGCACCAAACTATAATTTTCATCATTTTGCTCTGATAGAACAATATTCAAATCGTCATAATTTATGAGTTCTGAAGAATTTTCGATCAGAGCCGCACCGGTATAGTAATTAAATTTTAAAAGATCGTTATAGACTACAGATTTATCTTTCATTTTAAACATATATGAAACAGCGGCGGTACCGCCGAAAATATCGCCGGTGTTCTCGAAATCCAAAAATTTCACATTTTCCCCAATCCAATTCACCAACTTTAATTTACTTCCCTGATACCTGGTATTGGGAAATTGAGCTTTTCGAAGAATTATATTTTCGGAAAAATGTGTCAATAACTTCTCCAATATTTTTCGAATTCTTCTTTCGTATTAAATGGTCCTTTTCCATCTTTAAAATCCTCAATATTCCTGCTTTTAAAAGAACCGATATTAGTTGTATTGCCGCTGCCCGGCTTTTTTCCCGCTATGAGATACTTATGCTGTATAAAATATTCGATGTCGATGAATGGAGTTTCAAGCTCACCGGCTTCAATGATCTGCCTAATCTCAGTTTTAGTACATTTGGGATTTCTCGAATATAGAAATCCTATCACCCAATGTTCAATATATTCATCATATGGAAATAATATACCTTTGCATCCTATCGGATCTTTCAAGTATGACTTATATGATCCTAATGTAAAACCAAAAGGCTTTAGTTTTCCTTCTTTATTGAACTGCCTGTATGTAGATTTCACTTCGACTGCAATCTTATTGTCTTTCTCTGTTTTTTTATATAGGGTAAAATCAGGATAAGCATTTTGAGCGGTTTTCTCCATAATTATATTATTGGAATCGGCAATATTTCTGATTATGGGTTCACAGAGGATTTCAAATACACCTGAAAGGATTTTTGAATCATAGGATAAGGTATAAACAAAACCTTTCTTCACAAGAATACCCACAATCCCCCATTCCAAACCATTGGGATATAATTCTTCGATTTTATTCTGAAATTCTTTTCGAAAATCAATCATATCATTCTACCGATTATTTCAGTCTTTTTATAATCAATTCCAAACACTTCTCGACCGCTTCAACCTCGCTAAGTTTCGACGATTTTCCGCCGAATTTGATTCGGTCGGCGGCGGTTGATCCCGTCCGTTTGTCCCAGAGATAAAACCTGCCCGCATCGATTCCGCCGTTATTACGAAAATGGATTTCACAATAGAGCGCATAATCCGCCGGCGGCGGATTATTATTCAAATATCTCTGTATCAATCCCGCTCTTTCGCGCAGATACTTCTTCCCGCCTCCTTTCCAATCCAGCGGCGCCGGCAAAGGCCGATTGGCAGATTCGCATCCTCCGATACCGGATTCAATCAGTTTACCCGCCAATGATTCAGCGGTTTCAATCGAAAGAACAGCCGCTTCACCGCGGATAATATTTACCGGGAAGACTTTTATAGTGATATTCTCGTAATTATCTTCAAATTCAAACACCGCTCCCGGTTTCACCAGTTGTCTGCCGCAACCGATGAGCATCGTCATGATCAGGAAAAACAATATGATAAATTTGTGTAACCGCATCAGGTTCACATTCCCGCCAATATTCCCTAAATAAAATAATATAACTAATACCTAATCTAAAAGCAAGAAATGATATTCGGTATTCACCATTTGACCGGAATCCGCATCGTCCCCTTCATCTTGTCTTCGTACAGCAGGAAGCCTTTTTCCTTCCCGAATAAGTATAAATCCCGCACGATTTCCACATCCTGCTGGCAGTATTTGACCAC
>JADHWD010000052.1 GCA_016783645.1 bacterium | reverse complement strand
TTGCTCCTACAACAATTTTTTATCCCTTTTATCCCCTTAATCCCTGTTAATTATCTTGAGTCTTTAACCTTTTGCATTGTGTATCTCTGTGTTCTCTGTGGTGAATATCAAATTTCAAATATCTTTGGCTAGGGTTTAGATACTTACACATCCAATGTAGGAGTTCATCTCTTACATATCTGTAAATATTTGTAATTCATGAAGATGTATAATTCTATTTTCCTTGGGTCTTGAGTCTTGAGTCTTGAGCCTAAAGCCCAGAGCCTAAAATCAAATTTCAAATATCTTTGGCTAGGGTTTAGTTCATTGTGGTGTCGACTCTCTGCAGTCGACACCATACATGATAAAAACAATGTATTAGTGTCATGTAGGGACGCATGACGCCACTCAAATATCCTGTATACAGGGGCGGGCCCTTGCGGCCGCCCTTGAGACTATAGAATTGTGCTGTCAGGCGTCCCCGCCTGACTGAAACCAGCTTTTCATGTTTCAACCGCGGCGGATCTGTCAGCTACGCATAAAGCTGTAAAAACCGGCTATCGGGATAATTCTTCGATGACCCGGTCGGTCAAATCATATTCATCTTTGGCGTGCACCAGACTTCCGGTGGTGGCGTCGAAGATGAAATCATAGCCTTCATCTTCTCCGATTTTCTTAATTATCAGATTAATCTTATCGATTATAGGCTTGGATAATTCCATGTTCCTTTGATACAATTTACCGGTGGGACCCCATATCTCTTCGATATATTGCTGATATCCCATGTATTTAGTCTGCAGTTCCGATTGTTTTTCCATCTTCTTCTCATTCGACCACATCAGGCTTTGAGACTCAATCTCATCCTCCAAAGCCCGGATATCATTTTCCATCTGCCGGGCGTTCTGGGAATACTGCTTCTCTTCGTTTTCCAATATTCTTTTTGCGTCCAAATAATCCTGGAACTGGGCGAGGATTCTATCCGAATCGATAAATCCAATTTTAAGTTCCTTAGCGGTCAAGCCGCCGCTCATAAGTATAATTACCGCTAAAGACATCAAAAAAGTGAATCTGCTCTTCATAACGCGTTCTTCTCTTTTATATTCGTAATTATTATTATCTTGAAAATAGTTGACAGTTGACAGTCGACGGTAAACAGTGAACGGTGAACGGTAGAATGTTCTGTAGTATGCATTCCCACGCGGGAGCGTGGGAACGAGAGGGAAATATGAATATTCGTGTTTATCCGCGCCAATTCGTGTTAATTCGTGGTCAGCAATCCTTAAAATCCTCTTCCGAATTGGAAATGGGGCCACCATTTACCGCTGCGGCTGCCGTCGAATTTGGTGTAATCTATGCCGTATCCCATATCCAGTCCGATTAATCCTATCATAGGCATGAATAATCTGATACCAAATCCAACGCTTCTCCTGATGTCGAACAGGTCGGTTTTTTCCAGGGTAGCCCAGCAGTTGCCGCCTTCCATGAAAGCCAGCCCATAGATGGTGGGATTGTTGACCAGCGGAAATCTGAGCTCAAAAGTCTGCTTGAACATGGTCTTGCCGCCGGGGTAATAACCGCTGACCGGGAGAGGCCCTATCTCCCGTTCATCATATCCGCGTAAAGATTCGCCCAATTGCAGACCGGAACCGCCCATGAAGAAATATTCCAAATAAGGTATATCCTGAGAATTATCGGTCAATCCGTTCAAGACACCCATCTTGGAATGGGAATACAGCACAAATTTCCCAATTAAGGGAACATACCATTCCGAAGAAAATATATGTTTATGATATTGGTCAGCGCCTCCGAGGGGCCCTCCGGTTAATTCGGTGGATAAAGCGACAACCGCGCCTCTGGTGGGAAATTCAGGGAAATCGCGGCTGTCGCGGGTTATGACCTGCGTCAGACTGGAGGAGAGGCGCGGCGCATCTTCTTCCAATCCCCGGGGATTGGAAGCTTTGAAAGCTGCGGAAAAATTGGTGTACTCGGTCTGTTCCAGCCTATAAGTCCAATCGCCGCGGAAATAATCATCGGGCCAATTAAAACGCCGTCCGAACCTCAGGGAACCGCCGATGATATATTCGGTGAATCCGTAAAACGAACCGCCGCGTTTGATATGGAAAAAGGAAGTCCCCAATAGCGTCGGAGTATCCATGAACCAAGGCTCGATGAATGAGACCGAAAAGGAACGGTAAATACTCCCGAAATTCCAATCCAGCGAGGCTTTCTGACCGTTGCCGAAAAGATTGTTCATGGTGAAACCGACAGAACCTATCATACCATCCCGTTCACTGTAACCGGCTGACATCTGCGCCTGATCGGTCGATTTCTCCTCTACATCGATGTAAAGGTCAACCTGATTTTCGGTCACCGGCTCCACATCGGGGACTATATTGCCGAAATAATTGAGGATGGTGACATCGCGGATTGAACGGCGGAGCTTTGAAACATCGAAGGTATCGCCGGGCTTCAATACAAATTCGCGCCGGATCACTTTCTCTTTAGTCTTAGCGTTGCCGGTGATATAAATATGACGGACGCTGAACTGATTGCCTTCGATTATCCTGAAGTGGATATCGAGGGTATCAGCTCCGGCGGGGATCTCCACCGGAATCACCGAAGAGTATATATAACCCTTATCGTAATATAGAGCTCCAATCCGTTCATGAGCGGTGAGATTCAGTTTTTTCAAACTGTATTCATCGCCGGTTTTAAACAATAACCGTTCCTGCAATTCCTCATCGCTGAACAGTTCATTCCCGGTGTAAGTGATTTCACCGAAATAATACTTGAATCCCTGATTGACATATATATCGATGTAGATATGCTTCAAATCATCGCTGTAATATACCGAATCTTTAGCTACAATCATATCCCGGAATCCGTGGTCATGGTAATAGGTTTCCAGATTTTCCAGATCATCTTCAAACTTATCCCTGTCGAATTCACCGGAACGGAATAATCTTTTTCTATGGGTATTATCCAGTTGTTTGCGCAGTTTGGCGTCGGAAAAGGGACCATCCGGGATTATCCAATCCACGGTCCAATAGACCGTAGTCAAGGGGAATCGAGGGCGTTTCTTTTCATACGCTTCGTTGCCGATAATTGTGATTTCCTTGATGCGGACTTTTCTGCGCTCGTTGATATCCACATCTAAAATCACACGGTTAGTGTTCTCGATAGAAACGGTCTCGACTTTGATATCCGCCAGCAGGTAACCCTTTTCTGCGTAAAATTCCTCCAGTTTCGTTTCTATGGCGAAAGGTTCATTCGCTCTAACGACCTGGCCGGGCAAGAGGTCGATCTTTTCCATTATCTCATCGCGGAACTTCTTCTTCGGTCCTCTGACTCGAACTTTTTCCAATCTTGGGAGTTCGACCACGCTGATTTTCAGATAAACGCCTTCGGGAACCTGCCGCTCCAAATATATGACGATATCTGAGAATAATTCCAGCCGCCATAACTGATGAATAGCGGTCTGGATATCTTCACCGGTGATCTCCCGTCCGACTAATAATCCGGAATTGGCTTTGATGAGCCCTTGATCAGTGGTGACATTGCCTTCAATAGTCAGCCCTAACAGCCGCACTCCCTGAATCTGCGCAGAGGCGGTTCCGGCGGCGGATAAAATGAATATAATGACAATATATAATATTATTTTACGCATTTCTCTGAGATTAAATTGTATAATTTACAAATTTTTTAACACATAATCAAACCATTTCATTATAATATGGACTTTAGACTTTAGACTTTGGGCTTTGGGCTTTGGACTTTGGACTTTGCAATCTGTCCGAAAATTTGTCATTCTGAACGAAGCGAAGAATCGCATCCAATTTAAGTTATTAAATAACAGTGGATTCAGGAGAACAGACTTTACTCCGAAAATAGCTGTTAGTAATACATCCCGCTTTTGTCATTCCTGCGAAGGCGGGAATCCAGTCAACTTGAATCTATAATTAAGTTCCCGGTTTCGGAGAAACCGGGCTACACTAAAGTCCAAAGTCTAAAGCCCTGAACCGCTATTTTCATACTTCGTTGTGCGCCGGCGGCGCATGAAGGTTTACTTAAAAATTAAAAGTATATCTGATAGAAATCCTGACATCAGCTTTCCTCTCCAAGTTATCATATTCGTATCCTAATATCGTCTGCAGGTTAGCCCCTGAAGTTGGGAGGTTGAATTCAAGATTCCAATTATGCACTACACCCAGCCGTTCGCGGCGGTCTAAATCCGAATTCCCAGCCTGCAGTTGACCGGAATAATAAAAAAACAGGTCATCGGTGATATATTTTCCTATGGTGATTTTCGATCTTCTCAGATACCTTGTGCGCCAGTCGATATAGGATGCGGTATCTATAGCGGGATTGAACAGGCTTTCCTCTAACAAATTCTGCGCTACAGCCGGATTTATCCGCAGGTAATCCACTCCGAAAATATTTCTCAATTCCCGTTCCAAAGTCACCAGCCAGGCGCCGAAAAACGCTTTATCGACCTGTTTCAAAGGCACATCCGTCATCTTTCCGCTCAATGTCTCCGGGGAATAACCCAGATAACTCAAAATCTGCTCCTGAGAATTCCCCAGATTATCTTCCAGCATAAAAGTGAATTTGTCCCATCTGGCTTTTTGGCCGACCTGCCCGGTCTCCCTGTCTATCTCCACAACTCGCAAAGTGATAGTGATGTTCCTGCCAAGGGTGTCGCGATGGGTAGTGGTGGCGTATCCCCATACCCAGGGTAGCGCCTCAGTAGCGACGAATTCCACTCCGAATTCCTGCACCCGGAAATCCAGGTCGAGAAAAGATGTTGTGCCCCGCACTGAGGCGATCCTGCCGCGGAGTCCGAAATTATCTTCTACTATTATCCCGGCGGCTTCAAGTCCTTCTACCCGCTTCTCGACATTGAGATCCACGCTGACGCGGGTGAAAAGGTCTGAAATATTTTTTACCAGAGGAGTCTCCTGCATACCTGTGAATTCTTTGCGGTAAGTCAGACCCTTATCCGGAACAATCTCTAAATCCCATTTAATTCTATCCAACAAATCATTGATTGATTTGTTGATACCGGTCGAGGTTCCGCCGCTTTTAGGATGCGGATAGTCGATCACTCCGTCGCTCACTCGCACTTTAGCGCGGACGACCGGATTTTTTTCAGGACCGGCGATATAAGCCTTTTCGCCAGCTTTTTTACCCTCCACTAATATAGTTATAGTTTCATCGGGCGGCGAGAAGGGGGGGATTTTTAATTTCAATCCCGGCTGGCTGACTTCGATCACTATCACACCGAGTTTGATGCCGGTATTGCCGATAATCCAGGGTTCGAGCTTTCCGTCAACTGTCGCAGCTTCGGGAACAGTATATATTTTAAAAGGTACCTTATCAACATTGCCCGACAAATTCTCCACATGGATGAAATTATTCTCCAGCACGACGGAAAGTTTGATGTCGTCAATCCGTTTGGCTACTTTCTTCATTTCCAATCTGCCGTTTTCAAGAGTGACTGAGGCTTTTTGGATAATGACAGAATCTGTCGTGCCTCTGATTTCCGCATTGAGTTGTCCGATGCCCTGCGCGTTTGTGAAGAAATTACTGATATTGGGGAAAGGGGATAGTAACTTGCCGCTGGCGTTGATAGATAGATCGATCTCACCTCCGTTCAACGGCAGACTGCCGGTGACATTCACATTATAGCCGCCGTTTTTTATCAGATGCAGGTCGGGAATAACGAGTCTCGGTTCAATATCTTCACCCATCTCTAAAGTCACCCATCCCGCCATCTGGTCGAAATTGATTTTAAATAAACTTCCGTCGCTGATTCTGATTCCGGCTTCCATCACAGGATTTTTTAAACCGCCGGATAATAGCAGATTGAAATCGGCTTTTCCGGTGACCGCTTTATTCCAGCCTAATAAAGCCGATAATATCATATCAGGATCCGCCTGTTTTCCTTTTATAGCGAAATCTATCAGTTTTTCCCGCAGATTTAATCTGCCGCCGCCCTGAAATATGATATTCTCCATGTTGCCGAAGTCAAATTCCGCGACTTCGACAATATCTTGATCCAAATTAGCTAATACACTGCCCCAGTACCCGCCTACGCCGTAAAAAACACCCTTGGCGAGATGGATATTCACTTCCGCATGGGGATTTATAACATCGCCTTCTAAATTCACCGCCGCCCGAAGTTCGCCTTGGAAATTGCGCCAGTCTTTATTTCCCACCGCGAAGAGGAGGCTGTCGAGCGGAATATTCTCAATCCTCGCTTCCGCCTGAAATATCTCGCCGCGTTTAATATCCATCGTCCCCCAGGCGGTCAATAAATTTCCTATTGTCAGATTCTCTAAAGTGAGAGTATCATTCGACAATCCTAACAGGATATCCCCGGAATACGAAACGCTATCATTCAATGAGAAATCATAAGCGCTCTCCGCCCGCCATTCCTGCCGGTGAGTGACTACGGAACTGGTATTGAAACGGAAATCCGGCAGCGATAAACTGAAATCCACCTTGAAGGAATCCGGATTCCCCGCCGCTTTTATCGAAGTTATAGCGCTTGTATCTTTTATGAACGGAATATTGCGCCCCTCCGGAAAAAGTATCTGCAGGTTACTGCCAGCAGCGATGAAATCCGGGCTTCTGCGGTTGAAATCTATCGACAGATTCAAGGAATCGCCGAAACCGCTCTGTTCAGTCAGCGATAATTGTTTCCTGCGGTAATCGAAATCACCTTTTAACGGGTGAGCTATCTCTTTTTTAATGATATTGTATCGGCCTTTAAGCCGGATATTTTTAATATTTCCTTTAGCCGTGAAAGACAGTTTCAATGAATCCCATATCAAATCTTCAAGATCAGTGATTAATTTGTCAATATTGCCTTCACCTAAATATTCACCCTTGAAATCTATCTCAGGTCTCTTGATATTAGTGAGATCAATTACGCCGCCGCCTTTCAAACCGCTCTCCAATATCTGAGCTTGAAGATTTTTGATATATACTTTTTTGTTTGAATATTTTCCTTCAGCGGAGATATCTTTAGCTGTCAAATCATTATGATTGATTTCCGGCGATTCCAGATGATATGTCAATTCCATCTTGGGAGGTTTTCCCATAATATTGAGCGAGGTCTGCAGAGAACCTTTCAATTTCAGCTTGGGATCAAGCAGTGCGGACAATTTTTCCAGGGCGATATCTTTGCCCTCAATCCAGAGAGAAATATCGGGATTGAAAAGATCATTCACCACGCCATTCACATTCAAATCACTTTCGAGGAACCTGCCGTATCCGGTGATATCAAGAATATTTTGTGCGGCGGATATACTGAAATTCCAGTGATTGAAATTCCATTTATCAAGATAAGCGAAATTAAGCTCATTTAGTTCCACCGAACCGTCAACCGTGAACCGCTGCTGGATGTAATTAATATTCAACTTGGCAGTGATGATCCCTTCCTTTACAAGAAGGCCGTCGAGCGCCTGAATGTTCGCCGGCAGATTAGTGGGATAAAGCTGAATTTCCGACTTTATGGATTTGTCGCTATTATATACGGCGCCTGTAACTTGAAATTGAGTGCTGTCGATGGAGGATTTTCCGGAAAATTTATAGACCACAAGATCATGAGTAATGACTCCAACCCATCCTTCTAATTGGATTATCCGCAGTATGTTCAAATTTATCATTCCATCCGCGAAACCTACACGCCGGATGCCGGGCAGATAGTCGGAGAAATAGAACACATTATCGATGACATCGGCGATATTAGTTTTATCTTCAGCCGCTTTGGTGTCTATGGTGTCGCTGTAAGCAGGATTATATTCAATTCTGCAGGCCATAACCATCGCATCGCTGATGAGATTCACCGGTTTCAATCCGTATTTCAGCAGGTTGAAAGGAGCTAAACCGAACCGGATATTCCTTGCCCGCATGGTGTATCGGAAGGATGGATCTTGGAAGGTGATTCGATGGAGGTCGAGGTGGTTCAGCCCGATTGAAGCGCGTTCAATATGAACACTTTCACCTAATGCCGGTTTCAAAGCGTTCAAGACCGCCCGGTTCAGCAGTTCATCTACTTTGAAATATCGATAGCAAAACACCGCCGCCGCTGACAGCAAAGCCGCAGTTAATACAAAATAAAGTATCCAAGGGCGGGATTTCATCTCTCATTTATCTGCTGATTTGTTTAGTATTCCGGCGGGATCGAATAACCTTTCTATCCCTTCCGTTATTCTGACGACGGGTTCTGAAATTTCATGAACAGCGGAAATATTCTGAGGTTTCCGCCATACAATCCTGTGAGCGGGCGCTAAATTAATATAAAAGGATAATGCGGCGCCGAGTCTCCCCCTTGTTCCCAGTAAAAAATGCATCATTCGATAACCCGTTACATCTTTGACCGACATTGAACCGTAATTCATTATCTCTCCGCCGCCGGTTATAAAAGTCATACCCAATACCCTCTGCCGCCACTGATATTGTCCGCCGCTGATATCCGCGCCCATCAAAAAACCGCCCAGGCTTCCCGTATATCCCTCAATAGCAAGATTATATCGCATCAGCGATTCATTCAGTTTATCAATGGATACTCCCGCCTGCGCCTTCATCACCAAATCTTTAGAGAAAATATCCAAAATCTTGTTACATCTGCCGGTGTTGACTTCGGTGCGGTCCGGCGGAGTCTTGCCCTGAGTGGAATAGCCGCGGATAGATACCTTTTGACCTGCGCGGGAAGCCTGGCGCAGGGTTTCAGAAAAATCTTCCGGGGCGGCAGGAAATATAATATTTGATGTGTTTTTCAAATCATGTGATTTTATATACGAAAAAGAATCAGGGTGCGGGGACTCTGCGACACATTATATTATTCCATCTCGTTCCCATGCTCCAGCGTGGGAATGCATACAACTGGTGGGTTAAGAACCCGCCCTACTGCTATTTTCAAGGTAAACCCTCATGCGCCAGCGGCGCACCCCGAAGCATGAAAATAGTACGACCCTTTCAGGGTCGTCAGGATTAGGATTCTTCTTCCGTAGGTTTCACCTACGGCTATTCATGTATTTCCCCTTCGGGGAAGGACGGCCGCAAGGGCCGCCCCTACAGCCAGATATTTATTTGTAGGGGCAGACCTGTGTGTCTGCCCTCTTTGGCATTTTCTATTTTCAGATTAAACTCTCATGCGCCAGCGGCGCACCAACAAGCATGAAAATCGGATTACTGGCAGGCGGGGACGCCTGCCAGCACAGTTCCTGGTGGTGTCATGCGTCCCCGCATGACACTAAGATATTGTTATTATTGTATATGGTGTCAACTACGGAGAGTCGACACCACATTGAACTAGACCCTAGACCCTAAACCCAATTTCCAATGTAAACTTCAGGTTTTTAAATCAATTACTGTTCAAAGCCTGTGCAGTCTATTTTGAACTATCATTTTCCTGCAATTGTTCGCTCACCTTTCCAAACCTTCTTTCGCGGGATTGATAATCAGCGATTGCATCATATAATTCTTTTTCCCGGAAATCGGGCCAAAATGTCGGTGTGATAAAAATTTCAGTGTAAGCCAGCTGCCATAACAGAAAATTACTGATGCGGGTTTCGCCGGAAGTCCGGATGAGTAATTCCGGATCAGGAATTCCCGCAGTATAAAGTTGAGCGGTGAAATCCTCCTCGGTTATAGGAGCGGGGGTGTTATTCTCGATAAAGCGGTTGACAGCCTGCACGATCTCTCGCCTGCTGCTGTAGGATAAGGCTAAAACTAAAGTCAATCCGGTATTGCCCGCCAATTCCCGTTTAGCTTCCTCCATCGCCTGGCGGGGCGCGTCCGGGAAGTCCTTTAATTCGCCGATAGTCAGAAGTCTGACATTGTTCTTTTTCAAATCGGATACTTCTTTTCGGATAGTCTGCAAAAGAAGCGACATCAAGGCGCTGACTTCGGTTTTAGGGCGCTTCCAGTTTTCGGCGGAGAAGGTGTAGAGCGTGAGATATTCGACGCCGATTTCGCCGCAGATGCGGACAATTTCCCGCACCGCCTTGACTCCTTCATGATGTCCGGCGACTCTGGGCAGTCCCCTCTTTTTCGCCCATCGGCCATTGCCGTCCATTATTATGGCGATATGACGGGGGATATTACCCTGATTCAGTATCTTCTGACGATATTCTTTTAAATCGGGCGGCATCTTTGAATGTTGAGTTTATTTACCGCTTAATTCCTTGTATTTCAGAAAAGCCGCTCTTCCATTCTCAAAATCTCCATTCTTAGTGTAAGCGATAGAGAGGAACTGCCAGGCGTTAGCGTCATCGGGCTGAAATTCTGTGATTTTTTCAAGATGTGGAATTGTCTGAGTGTATCTTTCGATGCGCCAGAGTGAATTGACCAAGTTCCATAATGCGTCCACATCATCACCGGCGAGTTCAGCGGCTTTTTGGAAAGAATTAATCGCTTTGCTATACAAATCTTCTTTCTTCTTTTGCAGGGATTCCAATTTATTCAATTGTTCCTGCCCCGCTTTGTTCTCCGCTTTCAGCGCTTCAATCTCTGCGACGGATTTCTGTATATCTTCGCCCATCTGAAAATACAGAACACCAAGATTGAATAATAAATTGGGGCTGTCCGGCTTGATTTTCAAAGCTTTATTATATTCGGCGATAGCTTTCTCAGACTGCCCCTTTAGCTGATAAATCAAAGCCAGCTTGGAGATGGCGTCGGCGTTCTCCGGGTCGGATTTTAATATCGTCTGCAAAGCGGGGACAGCGTTATCGTAGTCTTCAAGTTCATAATATACTAACGCCAGATTGATGCGGGCGTCGAGATATTCGTTTTTAGGATCCAGTTCTATCACCTTCTTGAAATTTTCGATAGCGCTTTTAAAAGCAGCCTGCTTCACAGAATCGCTGTCAGCCGTGATCGCAAGCTGTAGATAACTTTTACCGCGCTGATTCCAACCGTCTATCTTTTGCGGATCGACGGTCACCGCCAGAGAGAATTTATTGATGGCGTTTGGAAAATCGCCTTCGTTGAAAGGCTGGACTGCGGCGTTGAAGAATTGAATCCATAATTCATCCCGGATTTCAGCTATCTCAACAAGATATTTGTCCTTATATTTGTCCTTAATAGCGAGGGATTTGTCGAACATCTCCGACATCTTGGCATATTCGCTCCATTCCCGATATATTTGACCCATATTAAAATATGCCTTGGAATTATCCGGGTTTTGAGCGACTTCCTTTTGGAAGAACTCCATCGCTTTATGATTATCGCCCTGAGAGAAATAAATTTCAGCCGAACGCATCTCGACCGATTTCGCAGGGGCTGTATTTATGAGCCCCATCATTGCTAAAATGATAATCGCGAGTTTTAATGACTTGATACGCATTAAAACGCCTCCTGTAGTTAAAAGAGGTTGTGTAATGATAATTATACAGTATAGTGTCAATTTGAAAATAGCGGCTTTGGGCTTTAGGTTAAGAATCAGGACTCAGGACTCAGGACTCAAGACTCAAGCGCTGGCAGGTCACAATAGCTGTATAGCGGACTATTCATGTATTTCCCCTTCGGGGAAGGGCGACCGCAAGGGTCGCCCCTACATCACCGCAAATTTATATGTAGGGGCAGACCTTGCGTCTACCCTCCGTTCAGCAATCCGGTTTCTCTGAAACCTGGGAATCCCTGTTTCCCCCTTTACTAAAGGGGGACTAAGGGGGATTATTTTAAGCTGGCAGGTCACATCCCGCAGAGGCGGGACAAGACCTGCCAGAACAGATTTTTCTTGTTACTTGTAACTTGCTACTTGCAACTTGCTATTTTTAAAGTAAATACTAAATCAAGTGTAATTCCGGAAATCATAGGGATAGCGGAACACTCCTTTTTCAGTGATGATACCGGCTATCAGGCGGCAGGGTGTTACATCGAAAGCCGGGCTCCATACTCTCACTCCTTGGGGAGCGGTCCTTCGACCGAATCCCTCAGTGACTTCTTCCGGCTCTCTTTCTTCGATGGGGATTTCGTCGCCGCTGGGTGTGTTTTTATCTAAAGTCGAATAAGGCGCCGCCACATAGAAGGGAATATCATGATGTTCAGCCGCCACCGCTAAACTGTAAGTCCCGATTTTGTTAGCGGCGTCGCCGTTGGCGGCTATTCTATCCGCTCCGGTAACACAGCAGTCAATTTTTCGGGTCTTCATCAAATGCGCCGCCATATTATCGCATATCAATGTGACATCGATACCCGCGCGCATCAACTCCCAAGTGGTCAATCGCGCTCCCTGCAGTAACGGGCGGGTTTCATCGGCATAGACATGTATCTTTTTACCCATTTCATGAGCGGTGAAGAACACTCCCAAAGCCGTTCCGTAACCGCCGGTGGCTAATCCGCCGGCGTTGCAGTGAGTGATGACGCTGCATTCATCCGGCAGTAATTCCGCGCCATGCCTCCCGATCGACCTGCACATAGCGATGTCTTCATCCAAAACTTCCTGCCCTAACCGCTTTAAAGCGCTGAAAACGGCGGAATTGCCTTTTGGGATAACCTCATTCAGGACACTGCGCGTTTTTTCGATACCCCAGGCTAAATTCACTGCGGTAGGGCGGATGGAAGCGATGTTGTCCAAAGCTTCGTTCATCTTAATGCGGAATTTATCAGCGGGCAGGGATTCGTATTCTTTAGCCGCTAAAGCGGCGGCGAAGATTCCGGCTATTCCTATAGCGGGAGCGCCGCGGATGGCAAGACGCTTGATGGCGTCGTTCATCACCCGGTAATCGGTTATTTCTAAATATTCTTCTGCTAAAGGAAGCTTGGTCTGTTCGATGATGACCGCTTTATCATCATCCCAATATATAGTGCGGAAATTGAATTTATCAGATATATTCATAGTTTATTGGGCTTTGGGGCTTTAGGCTTTGGATGTATTATCCCATCAGATTAGTGTCATTGCGAGCGAAGCGAAGCAATCGGTTGAAATTAGGTCACCCAATTTCATCCCACTTCTTCCCCTTCGCGGGCAAAAAGGGCGATCATGGAATCGCCTTTTTTATATTCTTCCGGAGTCATAGGATATGCTTCGATCGGCTTGAACACTTCGCATAACGCCTCCATCATCATATCGATTCTTTCAAGGAAACCCTTCCCCTTGAAATCCTCTGAAATCACAATCAAATCAATATCGCTGTCTTCACGAAATCCTCCGGTATGATACGAACCGTATAATATAATGTTCTCCACCCGCAAACCGTTTTTAATCAGAGCGTCTTTGAATCGAACGATAATATTTAGAATTTCTGTCTTATCCATTCGAGAGTCTCCTTTCCATACCGGATAGAATTCTTCACATATTCAATGGTGAATTCCTTCTGTAATATTTTTATATCTTCCGGGTATCGGGTGATAAGGTGCGCTTCATTCAAACCCATCATATATTTTTTAAGATTATTTGGCGGTGTTTCGCTGATCTTTTCCAGTAAGAATATCAAGTTATGTGTCCTGGGCGGCGCTTTTTGTGTCCGCTTAAAATATAGTCCTTTTAAAGCTTTCTCGACCGCTAAATGGCAGAAAAACACTGCGTAATAGCGTAAATTGCTGTTAAGCATATGTTCAGCGGCTTTAAGATCATATTCCGCCTGCTCAAGCCATTCCTCCGGGTCTTTACTTAACGGGGACACAATTAACTCGTTTTTCCGCTGTCTATTAAAATTCGACGCTACTATTCATCCCACTTCTTCCCCTTCGCGGGCAAAAAGGGCGATCATGGAATCGCCGTTTTCATATTCTTCCGGAGTCATGGGATAAGCTTCGATCGGAGATAATTCAGTCATCAATGCGTTCACTATTATATCTATCCTTTCCCAAAAGTCTTTATTTTGAAAGTCCTTAGAGACAACTAATAAATCGATATCACTTCCTTCATGATAATTACCTCTCGCATAGGAACCGTACAACAACACTTTATCTACCGAGATACCCTGTTTTTCTAAGTTCAATCTGAATCGGTCGATGATTTCTAAAACATCTTTTTTATCCATCCGATAATATTCTTTCCCGGTTTCGGAGATACCGAGCTGTCCTAAAGCCCAAAGCCTAAAGCCATCCTTAAAACTCCGTCATCTTCTTTATTTCACCCACCCTTTGATTGACATCTTCAGCGGTGATATTCTTCAGGCGCAGAATGGAGAAATCTTCTACGGTGAAGGAAGCGGCGGCGGCGCCGTAAATAACCGCCTTTTTCAAAGTGTCCCAATCGGTTTTGTCCTGTGAACCGATATATCCCATAAAACCTCCGGCGAAAGTATCTCCCGCGCCGGTGGGATCTTTGACTTTCTCAACCGGATATATGGGAGCGAAAAACTTATCGGTCTTAGACAGAAGTAACGCTCCGTGTTCCCCCTTCTTTATCACCACAATCTTGGGTCCCAGATCGAATAATTTTCCCGCGGCGGTGAACAGATTATTTTCAACGGTCAACTGCTTGGCTTCCGAATCGTTCACTATCAAGACATCGGTTTGCTCTAACACCCGGTTAAGCGATTCCCGTTTGCTTTCGATCCAAAAGTTCATGGTGTCTAAGACCACTAATTTGGGCCTATCCACCTGAGTGAGGACATCGATTTGTAAATCCGGGTCGATATTCGCCAAAAACACATAACCGCTTTTCCTGAAGCTTTCCGGTATTTCCGGTTTGAAATCGGCGAAAACGCCTAAACGGGTATAAATTGTTTCCCGTTCATTAGGATCTTCGCCGTAGACGCCTTTCCAAGCAAATGTATCGCCCTTTTTTCTTATTACACCACTCAAATCCGCTTTCCGTTCCTGGAGGAAATCCAGGTCGGAGAAATCGTAATCATCGCCGACCACTCCCACAACATTGACCGGCGCGAATAATGAGGCGGCGGTAGTGAAATAAACCGCTGAACCTCCCAAAGCCTTCTCCATTGAACCATAAGGTGTTTCCAGCGAATCGTAAGCCACTGAACCGACTACTAATATGCTCATGATATCTCTATGAGTATGTCGGGGTCAGGAACGACCCCGACTACATGGTGGTGACGCTTACCTTAGTCTCGTAGTCCGGGTCGTTCCTGACCCGGACATGCATAATCCCAAGCTTAAATATGATACTCTTTAAATACTGAATACTGAATACTGAATGCTGAATACTGATGATTAAAAGCATGCTCCATTAGAATAGGAATTTTTACCTTGAAAATAGCTGTTAGCTGTTATATAATAATAACAGTAAATTGGTGTCATGCGGGGACGCATGACACCACAAAGAACAGTGCAGTCAGGTGTCCCCACCTGACTGAAACCCGATTTTCATGCTTGGTGGCGCGCCGCA
>JADHWD010000051.1 GCA_016783645.1 bacterium | reverse complement strand
ATGACTCTGTTGATTTAGTCCAAATCTGACCGATATTCGCCAAATTCAGTTTTGCAACATATTGTATTATTTATACTTGCAAATCGCAAAATCAGTAAAAAACTGTGAAAACATACTAAATAAACGGAATCATTAATGGTCGTTCGATTCATGTGGTGGCTGCTGTTGACGAGAAGAGAAAATGGGGATATATTATCACTGTGTACGAACCGGATTTACAACATTTTAAGCCGGATTATATGAAAAGAAAAGCGAAAGGAAAACAAAATGACAACGACCGATAAACCCCAATACTGTCCATTGTGTTCAGGGAACATCATAGCTGGCAAAACTACTTACAGCGTTGATCTTGGATTCGGAGTTGTAGTGGTGCGTGATGTTCCGGCTATGGTATGCGATCAGTGCGGCGAGGATTGGATCAATTCTGATACCGCCAAAGAACTGGAACGAATCACCGACGAAGCCAGGCGCAAACAAACGCAGGTGAATATCGTTTCAATGTCGTTGGAAAAGAACACACAGCCAGTGGTTAGTTGAAACAACAGCCCGGCTTTTCTCAAACCGGGGGAATATCGGCAGGTCACACCCGCCTGAGGCGTGCAAGACCTGCCGGAACGGCGTTTCTTCAACTTGTGAACTTGTAAACTTACAAACTTATTTTCCAAATAAAGGATTAATAATATGATATTTAAAGTTGTCCTCGAGCCCAGTGACGAAGGGGGATACACAGTTTATGCGCCGAGTCTTCCCGGTTGTATCAGCGAAGGCGATGATAAAGAAGAAGCTCTAAAAAACATTAGAGAAGCGATTGAACTGTACCTTGAACCTGTGGAAGATGATTTTACTTATGCGCCGGAAGTTAATGGCAGCCCGGCTTTTCCTAAGTCAGGGAATTGTATGCAAGTCAATCCGATTAATCCCGGTTTCGGAGAAACCGGGCTGTTATGATTCTAAAATAGTAAATATAATCCTTTGAAATATAATAAGTTAACATATCATGAACAATAACAACTTCAGCAAAATTACCTTCACCATCAATAACCGGCGGATGGTTAAGACCATCTCTTCATCGATGCTGTTAATCGACCTGATACGGGATGAAATAGGCTTGAAAGGGACTAAACCGGGCTGTCTGGAAGGCGAATGCGGCGCCTGCACCGTCTTAATTGACGGAAATCCGGTCAATTCCTGCCTCTATCTGGCGGTCAATATCGACGGCAAAGAAGTAACAACCGTAGAGGGTCTATCGCAAGGCGATTCCCTCGACCCGGTTCAGCAAGCGCTGATCAATCACGGCGGAATCCAATGCGGATTCTGCACTCCCGGTATGGTGATGATTATCAAATCATTCCAGCGGGAATGCGATGAGAAAGCGGTGAAACCTGACCGGGAACAGATCAAGAAGGCTATCGAAGGCAACCTCTGCCGCTGCACCGGCTATACCAAGATAATCGAGGCGGTGGAATCGCTGTTTCCGTAAAATCGGATTTTTTATGAATATTGAACAAGGAACACCGAATTTCGATCATATTTCGAAATTCCTCCTTCGATATTCCATCAGGATTGTTATTCGCGTTCATTCGTGTTTATTCGTGGTTAATTCAATTATTTAATATTATTGTAGATAATGAAAAAAGAACTAAGAGTTATCGGCAAGCCCACGCCGAAATTGGACGCTAATATCCGTGCCAGCGGTCAGGCGGTCTTCGGGCATGATTTGGTACTGCCTAATATGCTGCATGGAGCGATCCTGCGCGCCGCTCATCCGTCAGCGGATATCATCTCGATTGACACTTCCGAAGCGGAGAAACTCCCCGGCGTTGTATGCGTCATCACCGCCGATGATGTCGATGTGAACAACATCAGCTACCGGCGCGACCATCCCATTTTGAAAAAGGGCGAAGTGAACTGCATCCGCGATGAAATCGCCGCCGCCGCCGCCGATACAAAAGCCGCCGCTTTGAAGGCTTTGAGCCTGATAAAAGTGAAATACCGTATGAAGCAAGGCATATTCGACCCTTTTGAAGCCTTAAAAGAGGATGCGCCCCGTATCAATAAATTTTATGCGGATGAAGAGAACAAGAATATCGCCCACGCTTTCCACTATCAGCACGGTGACCTTGAAGCACAGAAAGCTAAAAGCGCGGTCATGGTGAAGAACCGTTATATCCTGCCCCGCGTGACCCATTGCTGTATGGAGACCTGCGCTATCACCGCCGATTATTCCAAAACCGAAAAGCGGCTCACGCTTTACAGCGTGACTCAGGTCCCGTTTTTATATCAGCGGGATATGGCGCATGCTTTGAAGATGGAGCCGTCCAATATCCGCATCATCCAGACTGTAATCGGCGGCGGTTTCGGCAGTAAACTGGATATGTATCCTTATGAACCGATCTGCGCGTTGTTGTCTATCAAAATCGGCAGACCGGTGCAGATCCTTTTCAGCCGTGAAGAGGAATTCATAGCCTCACCCACCCGCCAGCCGATGGTGATGGATTTAACGACCGGAGCTGATAAGGAGGGCAGATTCACCTTCCGCGAAGTGAATATCATCAAAGACAACGGCGCTTACACCTCCTGGGGCGCGACTACGCCCTTTGTGATGATGCAGACCTTTTCTTCGCTGTATCAAGTTCCCGCCTGCAAATTCGATTCTTACGCAGTCTATACCAACAATGTCTATGCCGGTTCTTTCCGCGGTTACGGCAATCCTCAGGCGACATTCGCCCTCGAACGCAATATCTATCTAATGGCGGAGGAATTAGACATGGACAAGGCGGAAATCCGCCTGTTAAACGCAAATTTTCAAGGTGAAACTACCGGGCAGGGATTGATATTCAGCACCTGCGGGCACGGTGAAGCCCTTAAATATGTTATCGATAAAAGCGGATATCAAAGTAAGAAAGGCAATAACGGAGTTGGGAGATATAGACGCGGCATCGGTTTAGCCTCCATGCTGCATGTGGGCGGCGGCGCTAAGATCTACCGTTCCGACGGCTGCGGCACCACCGTCAAATTCGATAGCTTCGGATATTTGACCATCATCACCGGCTCCACCGAAATCGGCCAGGGTTCGGAAACTGTCCTCGCCATGATTGCCTCCGAAGAATTGGGAATTAGCCTCGATAAAATCCGGGTGATCAACACCGACACCGATGTCAAACCCTGGGATGTGGGAGTGCATGCATCAAGGACAAGCTTCGTCGCCGGTAACTCGCTATTAGGCGCAGTGAATAAACTGAAAGAAAAAATCTCTCCGCGCGCCGCCGCCATGTTGAAAACAACAGTCGATGATTTGGAATATGTGAACGGACTAATAAATTCACAAAAGACTGGCGAAGCGGTTAAAATCGATAAGGTGATAAGAGATATCCACTTCCGCGCGCCCAATGAATTATGTATAGAATCATATTATTACGAGCCCGGCAGTGAATTCCAGGATAAAAAATACATGGGGAATGTTTCCGGGACTTACGCCTTCGCCGCGCAAGCGGTCGAAGTGGAAGTGGACACATATACCGGCAATGTTGAAGTCCTCGATGTTTATGTGGCGCAGGATGTGGGTAAAGTGCTGAATCCTTTGGGATTAGCTGGGCAGATTGAAGGCGGAGTGGTCATGGGAATGGGATATGCGCTGATTGAGGAGATGAAAGTCGATGAAGGGAGAATTCTCAACCCCAGTTTCCACGATTACAAACTGCCGACAGCCTGTGATATCCCGGAAATCCATTTTTATCCCATAGAAACTAACGATCCCGCCGGTCCTTATGGAGCTAAGGGAGTAGGTGAAGCGCCGCTTATTCCCACTCCTGCCGCCATCGCGAACGCCGTTTCTGACGCCTTAGGCATTAAAATTGATGAACTGCCGATAACGCCGGAAAAAGTATTGAAGGCAGTCCAATCCGGTAAATCGGAAAAAATAAATTAACTACGGATATACAGGATGTTCAGGATTAAAAAAAGTTAAAAGGCAAAAGGCTAAATCAGGAAGATTCGAAGTATTGGGATCAATAGCCCAGCTTTTCAAAGCTGGGAAAGATTCACAATACCCCAATATCGTCATTCCGGCTTGTCCAGAGTCGGATGAATATTCACAGTAGATTTAGCGGATTAAACAGATAAAATACAGTCATTTGTAATTAGTCATTAGTTTTTTGAGAGATTCACTGGTAATGATGGTGATGATGAGAATATAGCTTTAATAGCTTTCATAGCTTGTGAATTATTATTTAAACAGCTAAGGTCACTCTTCACTATCGACTATCAACCGTCAACTGTCGACTATCTTCAGGTAAAACTATGAATTTCAATGTAATAAGCCCCAAGTCCACTCCTGAACTGCTTGATTTGATTTCACAGCATCAGGATAACAATTTCCGGTTCTGCGCCGGCGGCACCGACCTCCTGTTAGAAATTAAAAAACAGCCGTCTGATGATTTGACCGTGATTAATCTGGCGCAGTTGGATGACAGATTGTTCACTTCGATTGCGAAAGACGATAAATATTTCCGGCTGGGCGCGTTAGTGTCCGCAAATCAGATTATTAATGATAATGAATTGCGCAGGATGTATCCGGTCCTGTATGAATCAGCTGATAAACTCGCTTCCCGGCAGATCCGGCAAGTCGCGACCATCGGCGGCAATATCTGCACCGCCTCCCCCGCCGGAGATATCGCCTGCGCATTAGTTGCGCTTGAGGCTCAGTGCGAAATACTCGCGGTTGATAGATCAGTCAGAATCGTTCCGCTGAGTCAATTTTTCCTCGGTGTGCGCAAGACCAATTTGAAGAAAAATGAGATCCTGCGCAGTATAATAATTCCCAATATTGGTCAACAGGGGAAAATTCATTCCGGCTTCATCAAAGTAGGAACCCGGCGTTCCATGGAAATCGCGGTAGTGTCGCTGGCGTTTCATCTTCAGACGAATAAAACCGATGAGATAATTCAAGCGGGAATCGCCATCGGTTCTATCGCTCCCGTTATCAAATTCTGCCAATCGGCCTGCGATTACCTGAAAGACAGGAAATTAGCTGAAATAGGTCCGGCGGAATCCGAAGCGTTCGCTTCCAAAGCGCTGAAATACGCTTCGCCCATTTCCGATATCAGGGCTTCAGCATGGTACAGGAGCGAGGTTCTGTTTAATATCAGCAAATCTATTTTTGAACAATAACTTGAGGGATGAACACTAATGAGATGCCCTATATGTTACACAGATGAACAGAACAATAACTCTATCTGCGATTGCGGTTATAGTTTTAATGAAAAAGAAATTCAAGATTGGGATAGAGCAAAGAATTTTTTAGCATTGATTCCAAAGTCAGAGTGGTTTAGAAAAGTTGAAATCGAAAATAATATTAATAATGTTCAAATTAAGAAACATGGTCAAAGACATACAAATTTAAATATAGGATGGTCAATAAGAGAAACAGGAAGGCGTTTGGGCCTTTCAGATGGAAAAATTGCGGAAGATTTACAGCTTGCCGAAGCTTTGAAAAATAATCCAGAATTGAAAAAAATTAAAGATATTACTAAAGCAAAAAATGATTTGCGCGAATCCAAGCGTAATCTTAAAACAAATGATAAAGGTAGTGTTTTTACAGAAGAATATCAATTACATCGTTATTTATTTGATCATTGGGATCGATTATCATTTTTTGATGAGTGGGAGATAAATGGTGCGAAATATAATATGGGAAAGTTTAAGACAAATGAAGTTTGGGAAATTGATATTCTCGCAAAGCACAAACAAGAACCTAAATGGTTAGTCGTTGAATTAAAAAATGAACAATCAAGTGATGTGACAATAGGACAGATTTCAAGATATATGGGATGGATTAAACGAAATAAAGCAAAAAAAGATGAGGAGGTGGAAGGTCTAATAATTTCCCATGATATAAATTTAGAAATTCTTTATGCATTATACTGTAATTCAAAAATACGATTATGTACATATAATGTTGAGGATGATGTTTTAAAACTTAGTGAGAGAAAATTAGAATCAGAATTATTATTAAATCATCTTAAAAAATTGTCCATTGATGAGTTAGATGAGTTAAAAGAATCATTGAAAAAATTAGAAGTCAATAGTAATAATCTATGATGATTTCTAAAATTTACCCTGAAATTAGTTGACGGTCGACAGTGAACAGTGAACGGAGGGCAGACATATTGGTCCGCCTCTATAGATAAACATCGGAATCGTAGGGGCGAATCCATGTGTTCGCCCTGTAAAATATTTTCATGCTTCGGGGTGCGCCGCAAGAGCATGAGGGTTTATCCTGAAAATAGTAGACAGTCGACGGTAAACGGCGAATGGTAAACAGTATATTTAGAGGCGACCATTGCGGTCGCCATTGAGACTATTTTAATGCTTTGGGGTGCGCCGCAAGAGCATGAGGGTTTATAGCCTATGGTGTCGACTGCAGAGAGTCGACACCACACAAAAGTTTTTTTAAACTTGTTACTTGCAACTTATATCTTTTTTAAATAAACTCTGAGGTTAGAAAATGATAAAAAACAGCGTCATACTGGTCATCGGAGCCGGTCAAATCGGCTGCGCCGCCTGTATCGAAATACTGAAACGCAAACCGAAAATCCTGATACTGCATACATTAACTGCGAAAGAATCTAATGAAGCCTTGGATATTGTCCGATGCGGCTGCGGAGAGATTGAAACCGAACTGATCCCTTCCGCCGGCGATGTGCTGACCGCTTATCCCGGTAACGATGATGACGCTGTTATTTCCGAGATAAAATACCGTTTTGATACTCTCACCCATGATATATATCGAGCATCACCACTTTGGAAATTGATTGAAAAATTCCGCCCGGATATGATTGTCGACGGTATCAACACCGCCACCGTCGTAGGATACAGTCATGATCCATATACCACTTCCAGGGAATTGAAACAGATACTTGAAACCGATACTATACCCGATAGGGAAGGTTTGAAGGATTTGTTAAGACAAAATCTGCTGGCGGAGGCGATACCGCAGTTAGTGCGCTTCACACAGGTTCTGCATTTAGCCATGATTGAGTTCGATGTCAAGCGTTATGTCAAGATATCTACCTCCGGGCTGGGCGGTATGGGTTTCAATATCAAATACACACACGGCGATTTAGGTGAACCGGGATGTTCTCCCAGATTATTAGGCAAAGTCGCCGCTACCGGTGTGTTCAACCAACTGCTGTGGACATTGTCGCACACTCCGGGACTGGATATTAAGATTATCATCCCCACCGCATTAGTGGGATGGGAAGATGTTACGACAAATATCACTTTGAAGTCCAAAACAGGCGCGAAAGAGGTTCAATTAATTGACTGCGCACAGCCTTTGGATTTGACCAAGCCGGATGTATTTATTTCCCATAAACCCATTGAGTTAGGCGAATCATTAAAGATGGCAGTAATCGATTCCGGCGAAAACGGCTATTACGGTCTGGGAGATATGACCACTATCACCACATTGGGGCAGATGGGATGTATCACTAAAGAGGAGGTGGGGATAGCGGTAGCGGAATCGTTGGAAGGCAGCACCAGATATGATATCTGTTCAGCGCTGGATTCCGCATGTTTAGGCCCCAGCTTCAACGCCGCTTTCGAACGGAGCGCTGTTTTGGGAAAATTACGGGAGCTGGACAGAACGCTGGATACTTACAGCGCCGCCTCCGGAAATTTAGGTCCCACAGTCACTAAACATCTCTGGGAACTGGAAATACTGCGGATTCTATGTGATAATCTGACAACAGTACTAAACAATAACACTGAAAGTCTTGCTGATAAAGCGGAAAGACTAATTTTAAGCGGTAATCCGAAACTGAGACAGCAGATATTATCGCTGAGAATGCCCATACTACTCGAAGGTAATCGGATTCTATTAGGCGCAGAGTGGTTCATCCCCAAGGAAGATGAATCTCAGAATATTATGGAAAACCTCGAAATCTGGGCTTTGGAGGGATGGGTCGATTTGCGGGTTAAAAGGATGACTTACTGGCAAAGTGAAATTGCGAAAGTCCGGGACTGCTATAACGATTGTCTGAAATCATCGGAATTCAGACTTATGTGCAACTATCAGTCGATTTCACTCGATAATACTTTCGACCCCGGTGAAGTGCTCGGATTTATATATACTATCAACGGCGGCAGCCGGAAACTGTGAATTTCCTTGAAAACAGTTGACAGTTGACAGTCGACGGTAAACAGTAAGCGGTGAACGGGAAAGAGTTATGCGACGGCGTAGGGGCGAAGCATTTTTATCATCCAATCGTATTTTCCACCATGTACCGGAAAATGCTTCGCCCTTAAAAAAAGAGAGGGCGGACGCCGTCCGCCTCTACAGGCAGCCCGGTTTCTCCGAAACCGGGGAATCGGCTGGCAGGTCACACCGGCTTGAGGCGTGCAAAACCTGACAGAACAATAAACTAAACCTTAAATGTCAATACACCTAAAGCCTAAAAAGATTCATCGGAGGCACGATGAGTAAAATAATTTCCCGGCGCTCCTTTTTGAAAAGAACCGCGCTTTTATCCGCAGTAATGAGCGGCGGATTCAACCGCATATGGGCTTTGCCAAAATCTCAATTTATCAGAGAGGTTGATGATCTAACTGACCAGCCGGTAGTGGTATGGGCGCGCCACCCGGATATTTACAGCATCACCGGCGGATTCAGTTCCAGCATCATCGAAATGGTGATGGATGAAGCGATTATCAACTTGACCGGTATTGAGGATACAGGCACGGCTTGGCTATCGCTATTTCCCAATATCACCGCTTCGTGTGTGATTGCAATAAAAATCAACTGCGTTATGGGCGATAATCCCATGTCGGTCCACCAGGAGATTGTCAATATTGTGATTGACAAATTGACTAATATGCCGCTTTCCGGCGGTCCTCTGCCGCCGGAAAACATAATAGTCTGGGATAAATATGATGAAAATTTGACTGGAGCGGGTTATTCACTGAACTATGGCGGCGCCGGTGTGCAGTGTTATGGCGCTCAGCATGAAGGTGTCGGTTATGATGAGTCTAATCCGTTGTTCCTTCAAGGACATGAAAGGTTCATCACCAACATTATCGCAGAGCGATGCGATTATCTTATAAACATCCCGGTAATCAAAGACCATAATATCGCCGGCACCACCGGAGCTTTGAAGAATCATTACGGCACTGTCAATATAATCGATATTGACGGCGATACTTTACATACTAATCAATGCGATCCTTATATCGCCCAAATCAACGCCGATGACCGGATATTATCCAAACAAGTGTTAATCTTATACGACGCGATATTTGGTCAATATGAAGGCGGCCCTTATGGGCCTGACCAGGAATGGCTTACTTTTCCCGAAAGCCGTCCCAGCGGATTAATTTTAAGCCGCGATCCGGTGGCGGCGGATACCTTTGAATATAATATCATCATGGCGGAAAGGGAACTGCGGGGATTTTCCATCGTCAATACACCGCATATTCAGACCGCAGCAGCTTTGGGTTTGGGTTCGATGAATTACCAGTTGATTGAAATCAGTGAGTTCCCTGTCCGGGAACTCACTATTCACCATGAAGGTGAGGATATAGTTTTGAACTGGAACGCTCTTCCCGGTGCAAATCAATATAAAATATACCGGGATTCAGATCCGTACTTCAATCCCTCAGGCGCGCCCTATGCGGTTACACAGAATACGGAATGGCGCGACGAAGGAGTCCTCAACAGCTCGGTCAAATGGTTTTACAGAATTATTGCGGAGGTATCAGCGCAATGAAAAATCAAACTATAATTTGCTCGATACTGCTTCCGCTTGTTCTGCTTTCAACCGTCAAAGCGGAATATTTACCGGACACACCTATCACTCAAGCGGACGCTTATTTCTATGCGGTGCGCTGGGACGGGCAGGCGGGATACTCATTAGACTGCGTCGGCGATGTGAACGGGGACGGTTACGATGATTTTGTGACAGGAGCGTACTCAGACCCGCAATACGGTGAACAGGGAGGCAATGCGTTCCTGATATTCGGCGCTGATAATTTCCAAAATACTATTTTAGATGACGCCGATGTCAAATTCACCGCCGGCGATAATTATGATAATTATGGACTCGCTGTCTGCGGTGCGGGAGATGTCAACGGTGATGATCTCGATGATTTTCTTATCAGCGGATTCAATGTCGATTCCGGCGGCGGAGATTATCGAGGTGCGGCGTTCCTCTTCCTCGGCAGGGAGAACTGGCCTGATTCGCTGGATTATTCGCAGGCGGACGGATCTTTCATCGGTGAACAGGCTTTCGACCAAGCGGGTTATGCGCTGGCGGGCGGCGGAGATGTCAACGGTGATGAATTATCCGATTTCATCATCGGAGCTAACACCGCGATCAGAAACGAAGAGCATTTCCTAGGCCGAGCCTATCTGTTTTTCGGCGATGAAGAGGGGTTTTCGCTCAACACTCCCTTGAATGAAGCGGATGTGGTCTTCCCCGGAATTGAGGAATATGGAAATTTAGGTTTCGCCATGGATATCATCGGCGATACCGACGGCGATACATTGGATGATATATTAATATCAGCCCCCATAGCCTCCACGGAAGACTATAAAGAATGCGGTATCACATATTTGATAAAGGGAAGATACAATTGGACTTCCGTATTTGATTTGAATGAATCGGACGCCATTTTCGCCGGCGATGACGATTTCTGTATGTCAGGAACTGCAGTGTATTCCGCCGGTGATCTAAATAATGACGGATTAGCTGATTTCGCTATCGGAGCGCCCTATGCAGATCCCGATTCGTTGAACGAGGGCGCGGTTTATCTCTTCTTCGGACAAGAAACACTATGGGAGCCGATGACATCGATCGCTGAAGCCGATGTCCGCTTCATGGGGGAAGATACTTCTAACCATGTAGGAATGGCTATATACGGCGCGGAAGATATTAATCAAGACAATATTTCCGATTTATTGATCGGAGTTCCCAGTCAATGTGAAGGCGGCGCCTCCGCCGGGCAGGTTTATCTGATATATGGCAGGATAACCGGCTGGCTGACGGATTTCCCGCTTTCTCAGGCGGACGCTTCTTTCATCGGAGTTACACCGCATAACATCGGAGAGAATGCGGGCAGGGCGGTAGCGTCCGGCGATTTCGATAATAACGGTTTAGCCGATATCATCATCGGCGCCCCGAATAATACTCAAGGCGGAAGAGCCGCCGGTAAAGTGTATCTGTTCCTGACGCAATGATAAAAATATCCGCATATTACTTTTCGTTCCTGCCGTTGTTCAAGCCTCCGCAGGAGGCGTAAAGCGGCAGGCATTTCCCCCGACAGGTTACGGGCTTTGCCCTTGAAACCTGTCGGGAACACGATAAAACACTAAACTCGTTCCCACGCTCCTGCGTGGGAATGCATACTACCCACAGAAGTCGACACCAATAGGTGATTCTTCTTGACTTGTTGACTTGTCAACTTGCAGACATATTTAAAAATAAACACAAATAACAAAGGAGATTTTAATGAAAGAAGTTTCTCCGGTCTATCCTAAAGCGTTCATCCCTTATGGGACTTGGGGAGGGAGCTGGTTTCCCGCCTGGCATACCAGCCCCCTCGCGGAAGTCAACATCGCCAAGTTCGCGGCGGAAGGGATGGCTTTCGTCTTCGGAAAAAAAGGCATCCCATTGAGCGAACTGGATTATCTCGCCAGCGGATCCACTATACCCTGGCTTTACAAATTTTGGGCATCGCCCTATTTGTCGCATAGTTTCGGTAAGAGACTGCCGGGATTTCATATCGAACAAGCCTGCGCCACCGGACTGCAGGTCGTCATCAAAGCCGCCGCTCAAGTGCAGAGCGGTTCTCACAGTGTAGTCGGCGTTTTAACTTTCGACAAGACCAGCAATTCTCCGGCTGGGGTATTCCCCAATTACGGCACCTACCGCCGGACGGAAGTAATCAGCGACATCTGGGATAATTTCGGCTACGACCCATCAACCGGTCAGACCGGTTTCAATCAGGCTAAAGGCGAGACTTCTATGATCGCCTGCGCCGGACGAGCCGCCCGCAAATATAAACTCGACAAGAATGAAGTCGCCGAGTTAGCGCATCACCGCTACCAGCAGTATTATTCAGCCAAAGAATCGGGTAAATTGAATAAATTCCTCTTCCCCATGACCATCCTCGATGTCAGAGGGCAGAAGATAGGGGAAGTCGATGACGATACCGGCGTCAGAAAATACAATTCACTCGACCAGTTCAAGGCGGAACGGGAATTGGATACCTGCGTAACCGCCGGGGGGCAGACTCACGCCTCCGACGGCATGTTCACCATGATAGTAGCTACAGAAGAGAAAGCCCGCGAGCTCAGTAAAAATCCTGAAATCACTATCCAGTTGATAGCGGCGGCGGAATACCGGACTGAACCTGGTTTCATGCCTGACGCTCCCACTTATGCAGTTAAGCAGTTATTAGAACGCACCGGCTTAACTATGGATGATATGACAGCGGTCTACGACCATAATCCCTTCGCCGTCAACGACGCCATTTTCGCTAAAGTATTCAATTACGACTGGCATAAAATGAACGACACCGGATGTCCCATGATTTACGGACATCCGCAAGGTCCGACATTGGTGCGGGTGACAGTGGAGGCTTTGGAAAGGACAGTGGAATTAGGCGGCGGCTACGCAATGATATTCGGCTGCGCCGCCGGCGATGTAGGCATCGCCGCAATATTCAAAGTAACCGACAGCAAGGGAAGGAGTTAAATATGAAATCTATGAGACAATCGACTCTTCAAACTCTCGGATTCAAGCCAATAATCGATATATTCAAAAATGGCAGAATGCCGTTTGATATAGATGAATTGGTGGATGAAGTATTCGGTCCCGCTGGTAATAGAGGAGCATTGGTGATATCAGGCGGTAACGGTATAGTCGGTTCCGGCAAGGCGATGCAGTTAGGTTCCAGGCTTCTGCCTTATGATATACCTATAATTACTTTAGATTTGCCCAACGCGCCTGACGGCCTCGGACAACAGTATTCCGGCTTAAAGGCTTCCTTCGGCGCTAAAACCGCCGATGAAATCATGTCCAATATTATCCGTTTAAGCTACAACGGCGCTTCACTGCCAAAAGCCTTGAAAGGATATAAGCCAAGGTTTTTACTGGAAGCGATACCGGAAATATTGCAGTTGAAAAAGTCGCATTATGAAATGATGCGGGCGCATTTCTCTGAAATCGAAATCCGCTCAGTCACCTCCGGCTTCCCCATGAAAGAACTGGGAGTGGGAATACTGCATCCGTCATTCCCTCATCAGATAAATAAGATATGGGAAGTCATCGAAGAGAAGCCTTCACCGATAACTCATCTGTTATTGGCGTTAGGATTGATACCGATCCCGGTAAGCGATAATTGGTCATTTGTGCTTGATGTGCTGTTCTGCGGGATAACTTTAGCCGCCACTCGCTGCAATCAAGCGGTCAACATGCCCTACTGGAAGATTGACAAATATGTAAGGAGGCTGGTCGGTCCTAATCCGTTAAGGGCGCATGATGTTATAGGCCCCGGCGCCTGTTTCCTCACCTGGTCCTGCCTGCATCACTTGGCTGAAACCTACGGCGAAGTGTTCCGTCCCACCCCGGAACTGGTACGGCGGAAAAACAGCGGCGAAACCTGGTATTCCAGCGACCGCCCCGTTGTCGATTGGGATATGGACGATGAAGAGGAATTTGAAAGCTGGGTGTTGGGACCGTTATTCCAGATGACCAGCCTGATACTGCATGAACAGCGGGCGCATCTGTCTTACATGAACGCTATCGGCGAATTATGCGCCCAATTCACTAAAGGCATCCTCGCCTTCATCCGCAATTACGGCGCTGATAGAGCCATCGCCATTGTGGAAAAATATCATCAAAAACATCCCGCCGCCGCTCAATCATGCTGGTACCCCGATGTATTCGCTAAAATGGACACTCCCGAATGGGAGCAGTTATATGTCAACGCCGAACATGACGGGCAAGTTGGTTTAATCACCATTAGCCGCGAATCATTGAATTGGGATGTGATTAACGAACTCAACCGCGCAATCGATTGGCTCAAGCGCGAAGGCATCGACAGTGTGATAATCACCGGCGACTTCCATCTATCAACCCAAATGGTGGGAGCGGACACCACCGAATTCTTCCCTGCTTTAAGCGATGAGAACAAGGGTTACAAAGTGGCGTTGAACTGGTCGAAGGCGGCTCGCAGATTGAATGATGAATTTAAAACCTCGGTCGGATTCATCAACGGTAAACGCTGTCTGGGCGGAATGATGGAACTTATGATGCACTGCCATTATATCATTGCCCTTGACTCCGCCCGGCTCGGTATGCCGGAAGTCACATTACCGGTAGTGCCCGGTATGGAAGGATGCCATTGGGCTATTAGAAAGACCGATCCCGCTAATTACGGGAAGGTTTTCAATCTGCTCTTGACCGGTAAATCTGTGAAGGCGAAGGAGGTGGAAGGATGGCTAATCGACTTCGCCGGTTCCATGGAAGACTGCTTGAAAAAAGCCTGGGCGCTTGCAAGCGGCAAAGATTCCACTCCGAAGCGGAAACTGACAGAATCGGCGGTGAAACTTTCCGCGGGAATACCCGATCAGCCTCCGGCTGGCAATCCCCTGATGGAAGCCGGCAGGAAAGCCATATTCGACTGCATCAAGGCTTCCTGCGCGGTACCTTTATCGCAGGCTATAGAAGTGCAGGCGAAACATTCCGCCGGTTTTATGACCACTAAATCATGCCAGAAAGGCGTGATAGGCGGAAGTTATAAGAAGATGATGGCGGTGTGAGCTATAGATGGTAGGTCGAGGGCTCGTCCCTCGACAAAATTATGTGGTGTCGACTCTCTGTGGTCGACAGCAACTGCTTGTATATTATAGATATAACGGCGGATTCCTGATTGACAGTTCACTATCCCGTCATCTTTGAACCGCTGATTCCACTGAAAAAAACTGATGCCGCTGATATTTAACGCTATCTGCGTAATCTGTGAAAATCTGCGTAATCAGTGGTTCAAATATTCCCCGCAAACAATATAAGATGGCAGCCCGGTTTCTCCGAAAACCGGGGAATACTGGCAGGTCACACCCGCTTAAGGCGCGCAAGACCTGCCAGAACAAGGTACTAGCCCCCAGCCCCTAAACCCTATTTTCAAAGTAAACCCTCATGCGCCTGCGGCGCACCACCAAGCATGAAAATCGGATTACTGGCAGGCGGGGACGCCTGCCAGCACAGTTCCTGGTGGTGTCATGCGTCCCCGCATGACACTAAGATATTGTTTATATTATGTATGGTGTCGACTGCGGAG